>CACAIU010000001.1 GCA_902532645.1 uncultured Pelagibacteraceae bacterium
TAAGATAGGAACATTTCCTCCGTTAGTATTTGCTGGAGAAACTAGACATCTTAAAAGTCAGTTAGCAGATGTTGTAGACGGAAAAGCATTTTTGCTTCAGGGTGGAGATTGTGCTGAGAGCTTTGCTGAATTTAATCCAGATAATATAAGAGATACCTTTAAACTAATGTTGCAAATGTCATTAGTTTTAACTTACTCAGCTTCATTACCAGTTGTAAAAGTTGGAAGAATAGCTGGGCAGTTTTCAAAACCTAGAAGTGCACCTACCGAAATAAAAGATGGAGTAGAGCTTCCAAGTTATTTAGGAGACAACATTAATGCTATGGAATTCACTGAAAAGGCTAGAGTTCCAGATCCTAAAAGATTATTTAAAGCTTATTCTCAATCAGCAGCAACCCTTAATCTTATTAGAGCTTTTTCAAAAGGAGGTTTTGCAGATTTAAATAAAGTTCACTTATGGAATTTAGATTACATTAAACAAAGCCCACAAGCTAAAAAATTTAAGGATCTTGAAGATAAAATTGCTGATGCTATTGCTTTTATGAGAGCATGTGGAATTACTTCAGATTTTAATAATAGATTGTACACAGTAAATTTTTGGACATCACATGAAGCTTTACTATTACCTTTCGAGGAGTCAATGACCAGAACAGATTCTACCACTGGTGAAAATCATGATACATCTGCTCATTTTGTTTGGATAGGTGACAGAACTAGACAATTAGACGGAGGACATGTCGAATTTTGTAGAGGTATAGAAAATCCAATTGGAATTAAATGTGGACCAACCTTAAAGGCTGATGATTTAATTAATCTTTGTAACAAAATAAACCCTAAGAATGAAAAAGGTAAAATCACTCTAATATCAAGATTTGGAGCAGATAATGTATCAAAATTTTTACCAAAATTAATTAGGGCAATAAAAAAAGAAGGTTTAAATGTAATTTGGTCGTGTGATCCTTGTCATGGTAATACAATCAAAGCTGCAACAGGGTTCAAAACAAGACCATTCAACAGTGTTTTAAAAGAAGTAAAAGAGGTTTTTGCATGCCATCAAAGTGAGGGAAGTTATGCAGGCGGTCTACATATCGAATTAACTGGTCAAGATGTAACTGAATGTATAGGAGGTGCTCAAAAAATATCTGAAAAAGATTTATCTTCTAGATACCACACTCACTGTGATCCAAGACTTAATGGAAATCAAGCTTTAGAATTAGCTTTCTTGATTTCAGATGAGATTAAAAAGAATAGCTCGTATTCAAAAAATGCAGACAGAGCGGCATCTTAATACATTGTAAAATTATAAATAATAAATAGTTTTTAATTATGACACCTACAGAAAAAGTTAAATTTATTTCTAATTGGATTAAAAACTATGTAGATAATATGCCAAGTAAGGCAGAGTCATTAGTTATAGGTATTTCTGGAGGAATTGACTCATCAGTATCGAGCACACTTAGTGCCATGACTGGAATAAAAACTATTGTTTTATCTATGCCAATCAAACAGAAATCACATCAACATGATTTAAGTTTAAAACATCAAGAATGGTTAGTAAAAAATTTCAAAAATGTTGAAGCGCATACAATTAATTTAGACGAGTTATTTTTAGCATTTAATGCAAGCTTATCAAAATTTGATAATGAACATGGTATGGCTAATTCAAGAGCTAGACTTAGAATGACCACCCTTTATCAGGTAGCAGCAGCGAATAAAGGAATTGTTGTAGGAACAGGAAACAAAGTTGAGGATTTTGGTGTTGGATTTTATACGAAGTATGGAGATGGTGGAGTAGATATTTCACCAATAGCTGATTGTAACAAAACACAGGTCTGGGAATTAGGAAAAGAGCTAGGAATTCTGCAAGAGATTATTGATGCACCTCCAACTGATGGTTTATGGGATGACGGTAGAACTGATGAAGGTCAACTTGGTTTAAAATATAATGAATTAGAAGAAGCAATGGAGAATCCAAATTCTCCGAATCGTGCAAAATACGAAATTATCAGAAAACAAAATATGCATAAAATGGAGCCAATTCCTGTTTGCATAATTCCAAATTAATCAAATAGATTCACAAATCTATAATTTAAGTATATTTCTTCAACTATGAGTTTAGATATTTTTTTAACAAATAATCTTACTAACAAAAAAGAAAAATTTATTCCCAAAGATAAAAATAATGTGAGAATGTATGTTTGCGGTCCAACTGTTTATGATGATCCTCATATTGGAAATGCTAGACCAGTAATTGTATTTGATATTCTATTTAAAATTTTAAAAAATAAATTTCCTAAAGTAACTTATGTAAGAAATATTACAGATGTAGATGATAAAATAATAAAATCCTCAAAGGAAAATAATATTTCAATTTCAGAGCTTACAAAAAAAATTACTCAAAGTTTTAACGAAGATTGTATCTATCTAAATTGTGAACAACCAAATCATGAGCCAAAAGCAACTGAGCATATTTCAGAAATGATAGAAATGATTTCTGAATTAATTAAAAAAGGATTTGCTTACGAAAATAACAAGCATGTTTATTTTGAAGTAAAAAAATTTAAAGATTATGGGCAGTTATCAAACAAAAAGCTAGATGAATTAGTTGCAGGATCAAGAATTGAAGTAAGTGATAATAAAAAAAATCCTGAAGATTTTGTTTTATGGAAACCATCAGAATCAGATGAACCTTCATGGGACTCACCTTGGGGAAAAGGTAGACCTGGTTGGCATTTAGAATGTTCGGCAATGTCTAAAAAATATTTAGGAAACGAATTTGATGTTCATGGAGGAGGCGTTGATTTGTTATTTCCACATCATGAAAATGAAATAGCTCAATCAAGATGTGCAAATGATAGTAAGGCGTTTGCAAATTATTGGTTACATAATGCATTTATCACAATGTCCAATGAAAAAATGGCAAAATCACAGGGTAATATTTTAAAAATTAAAGATTTTAGAAATAATAAAAGTGGTCAAGTTTTAAGAATGGCTTTGATGAGTGCACATTATCGACAGCCACTTGATTGGAATGATAAGCTTTTAGAGGAATGTGAAAATACAATTAATAAATGGTACAATGTTTACTTAAACATAAAAACAAAATTAAAAATTTCAGATGAAATTCTTAAACCTCTTCTCGATGATTTAAATACACCAGGCTATATTGCTAATTTACATAAACTATATGAGAAAGCAGCGAAGGGTTCTGATGAAGATAAAATATTATTTATTTCTGCCTGCAATTTTATTGGATTGTTAAATGAAACTAAAGAGGATTGGCTTAAATTCAAGAAAAACAAGGTATCAATTTCTGAAAATGAAATTTTAATTAAAATTAATCAGAGAAATGAAGCTAGAGTTAATAAAAATTATAAGGAAGCTGACAAAATAAGAGATGAGCTATTAGACAAAGGTGTTTTAATAGAAGATAAAGATGGTAAAACGACTTGGAAATTTAAATGAGTAAAGAACAACTTTATATATTTGATACAACACTGCGTGATGGTGCGCAAACTCAAGGTGTAGATTTTTCAATTGATGATAAAGAAAAAAATCTCATCAGCATTAGATAAATTAGGTGTGGATTATGTTGAAGGTGGTTGGCCAGGTGCAAATCCAACTGATACTGAGTTTTTTAATAAAGATCATAATTTTAAATCAACGAAATTGACTGCATTTGGAATGACTAAAAAATCTGAACACAGTGCAGAAAATGACCCCATGCTCTCATCATTAATCAATTCTAAAAGTACTTCTGTTTGCTTGTTTGGAAAATCATGGGATTTTCAAGTGGATGTCGCATTAGGAATAAGTAATAAGCAGAATTTAATGAATATAAGTGAAAGTACTAAACACATTGTTAAATCTGGAAAAGAGTTCATGTTCGATGCTGAACATTTTTTTGATGGATATAAAGCGAATCCAGAATATGCAATGTCATGTTTAAAAGCTGCTTTTGATAATGGGGCTAGATGGATTGTATTATGTGATACAAATGGCGGCACACTTCCACACGAGATAACAGAAATTGTATCTAAAGTAAGCAAACAAATCCCTGGAAAAAATTTAGGAATACATGCTCATAATGATACCGAAAATGCTGTAGCAAACAGTCTTGCAGCAGTTCAAGCAGGTGTTAGACAAATCCAGGGCACAATCAATGGTTTGGGTGAAAGATGTGGAAATGCTAATTTAATGTCATTAATTCCCTCATTTTTTTTAAAGAAAGATTTTTCAGATACGTTTGAATTAAGTATTAAAAGAGAAAATTTAAAAAACTTAACTCAATGCTCAAGATTATTAGATGAGATATTAAATAGAAAACCCAATAAACATTTACCTTATGTTGGAGCTTCTGCTTTTTCTCACAAGGGTGGAATGCATGTATCAGCAGTTCAAAAAGATCCTAAAACCTATGAGCACATAAATCCAGAAGAAGTTGGAAACTCTAGAAATATAGTTGTTTCAGATCAATCGGGACAATCCAATATAATGTCGAGATTGAATTTAATAGGAATTAAAGTTGAGAAAAGCGATCCAAAAATTAAAAAACTTTTAGATGAAGTTAAAGATCGAGAATTTATTGGTTATAGTTATGATGGTGCTGACGCATCCTTTGAGTTGTTAGCCCGAAGATTAATGGGGGAGATACCAAGATATATTTCTATTAATGAATATGATGTTTCGGTAAAGAAAGATAAAGCAGGAGAAATAGTTTCATATGCAAAAGCTCAATTAGAAGTGGATGGAGACAAAATTTTGTGTGAAGGACAAGGAAACGGACCTGTTAATGCTCTAGATAATGCAATTAGAAAGAATGTTAACAAGCTTGCTAAATATTCAGAATATTTAAAAGATTTAAGATTAGTTGATTACAAAGTTAGAATTTTAAACACCGGTACAGAAGCTGTAACAAGAGTAAGTATTGAAAGTACAGATTCGAAGGGTGTTAATTGGTTTACTATTGGGGTATCACCAAATATCATTGATGCATCTTTCAAAGCTCTTGTTGATAGTTTAGATTATAAGTTATTTAAGGATAAAGCACCCGGAAGTTTGTAAGAATGAAAATTAAAAAATTTTCAGAAAAGCCATCTGATCTGAAAGATAGAATAGGAGCAAAACCAATAGTTTGTTACCCAAATACAGATATTGAAGAAAAAAATTTAGGTATTTTACATTCGGCTAGAAAACACCTAGTTAAAAAAGACGAAGTTATTATTCCTCCAAGAGATGCAAAAACTTTTGAAGTTAAATTTGGAGAGTTTTTTAGAATTGAGAGTGTAGAAGGACCCCAGGTAGGAGATTTAAATTTATTTAATTTAAATAATTTAGAAGAAAAATTTTACTCAGGTAAAACAAGAGCACTTTATGGTACTCATCTTTCAGTAGGCGATAAAATGTTTAGTAGTTTTCCCTATCTTAGATCTTTAGCAACAATAACTTGGGACACTTTAGATTGGTATGATTATGATCAAGATGGAGGATCGGTTCATGATGTTATTGGCACAAGATGTGATCCTTACACATCAAAACTTTTGAGCGATAATGATTACCATTATTGTTGCCACTCAAATTTAACAAGAGCTTTGGTTAAAGAAAAAAATATTAAATTAGATCATGCAGAAAAAATAGTTCATGATGTATTAAATGTTTTTATGTTAACTGGATTTACCAATGATACTAAACAATATTTTATGAAAGCAAGTCCCGTAAGACCTGGTGATTATTTAGAGTTTTTTGCTGAAACAGATTTGTTAGGTGCTCTTTCTGCTTGTCCAGGAGGTGATTGTGGATCTGAACACTCATCCGATGTAGCAAAATGTTATCCTTTAAAAGTTTCTATTTGGACAGTAGATCCTAAATATTTAAATGATATCAAACCATCAGCTATTTCCAATTATAACAGAAATCATGGCATAGATTAATGTCTGTTAATAATATTACTTTCATTTTACACAAACCTCAACTCTCAGAAAATATAGGAGCGTGTGCAAGAGGAATGAAAAATTTTAATTTTAATAAACTTATTGTTATTGATCCTAAACCAATATTTCCAAATGATAAAATTTTAGCAACCTCAGTAGGAGCAAAAAATATAATTAATAAGGCAAAAAATTTTGAAAATTTAGAAAAACCTTTAAAAAATATTGATATTGTAATTGCAACATCAGCACGATTTAGAAATAAAAATATTAAACATATCCAATTAGAAGATTTAATAAAAATTAATTATAAAAAGAAAATAGCTTTTTTATTCGGTTCAGAAGCATCCGGTCTATCAAACAATGAAATAAGTTATGCAAATTATACTTTGCAAATTCCAACTAATCCTGATTTTAAATCATTAAACCTATCACACAGCTTAATAATAATTGCTCAATATCTATCAAGTATAATTAATTCAAAAGCAGCATCTTTTAAGAAATCAAATAAAGTTAAATCAGCATCTAAAAAAGACATAGTTGCTATGGCAAACCTTTGTATACAGAATCTTGAAGAGATTAATTTTTTTAAATCAAAAGAGAAGAAACCGATAATGCTTGAAAACTTGAGGAATATTTTTTATAGGATGGAATTATCAACCAAAGAAACACGTATTTTATCAGGGGTATTTGCAAGTTTAGGTAAAAAACGTTGATTGACAAAATGATGAGTAAGTTTATAAAGCCCACTATCAAATGACAAAAAGATTAAACTCTAAACATAAAGTAGACAGAAGATTAAAAGTTAACCTTTGGGGAAGACCTAAAAGTCCTTTTAACACTAGGGCTTATGGACCAGGACAACATGGTCAAACAAAAACATCAAAGCCATCTGATTATGGAATACAGCTTCAGGCAAAACAAAAATTAAAAGCCTATTATGGGAACATCAACGAAAGACAATTTAGAAATATATATAAAAAAGCTGTAATGCTCAAAGGTGATACTGGTGAAAACTTAATTGGTCTTCTTGAACGAAGATTAGATGCTGTGATCTATAGAGCAAAATTTGCAACAACAATTTTTTCAGCTAGACAATTAATCAATCATGGTCATGTGAAAGTAAACGGCAAAAAAGTAAACATTGGGAGTTATTTAGTTAGAGAAGAAGATTCAATTGAGATAAGAGATAAATCTAAGCAGCTTGCAATAATTGATATTGCCCTTGCAAATAAAGAAAGAGAAACCCCAGAATATATCCAAATGGATGAAAAAAACAAAAAGCTAAAGTTTGTTAGAGTGCCAAAGTTTGAAGAAGTTCCTTATCCAATTATTATGGAACCTAACTTAGTAATTGAATATTATTCTAGATAATTAGCTCTTAGTTTTAAAATTTATATTTTTACTTTCAAAAAGTTTTGTTAATTCACCATTCTCATACATTTCTTTAACGATGTCACATCCACCTATAAATTCATTCTTAACATAAAGTTGTGGTATCGTTGGCCAATCACTAAAAACTTTAATACCTTCTCTTAAATTTTGATTTTCTAATACATTTATACCTTTAAAATTTACTTCAAGGATTTTTAAGATATTTGAAGTAGCCATTGAAAATCCACATTGTGGTGCGTCTGGTGTGCCTTTCATAAACAAACATACTTCGTTGTTTTCTATTTCATTTTTTATTAAATCATTTGTTTGTTGATCCATTTTAACTCTCCTTTGTTTTAATTGCTAATGCATGTAGTTCATTTCCCATTCTACCTTTTAATGAGTTGTAAACCATTTTATGTTGCTCAATTTTACTTTTTCCAGAAAATTGAGATGAGGTTACGGTTGCTGAATAATGATTTCCATCACCTGCCAAATCTTGTATTTCAACAATAGCATCTGGCATTGCCTCTTTTATAAAATTCTCAATTTCTTTTAAATCCATCGCCATTATTTGCTCATATAGTTTGTAAGCCAACTTTTATTTGAACTTGATAATTCGTCAATTGTAACTTTTGTCTTATCATTAATATATAGTTCATTTTCATTAGTTATGCCAAGTTCATCAAAATGTACTGCATTTTTATTTAATATATCAGCTACTTTTCTAAAATTTTTTTTGTTTATTTCTATAATATACCTACCTTGATCTTCAGCGAATAAGTACTCTATTTCATTAATTAAATATCTAGGTTTTTTAATATTTATTCCCTTTTTACCTTTAATACACATTTTTGCTACTGCGGTAATTATACCACCCAAAGAAACATCGTGTGCACTTTTTATTAAATTGTTATCAATCAATTTTAGTAATGTTTCTCCATTATTTTTTTCATTAAAAAAGATTTACCTCGGGTGGAGGTCCATTTTTTTCATCCAATATAGTTCTTGAAAATAAACTTTGATCAATATGTCCCTCTGTTTTTCCGATTACTAAAACCAAATTATCAACTTCTTTAAAATCCATAGTAATCATATTCTTATAATCTTTGATTAATCCAACTCCACCGATTGTAGGTGTAGGTTTTATACCTTCGTCTTTTGTTTGATTGTAAAAAGAAACATTTCCTGAAACTACTGGAAACTTTAAATATTCGCTTGCTTCACCTATGCCTTGAACACATTCAACAAACTCACCCATATTTTCTTCATTTTCAGGACTTCCAAAATTTAAACAATTAGTAATAGCAATTGGTTTAGCACCTACAGAAACAAGATTTCTAAAACTTTCACAAACTACTTGTTTTCCACCTGTTAAAGGATGTGCCCAACAATAAACTGCAGAGGAGTCAACAGAAGCAGCAACAGCTTTATCAGTACCATGAACTCTTACAACACCTGCATCTCCACCTGGTTTCTGTATAGTATCTCCCATTACAGTATGATCATATTGTTGCCAAATCCATTCTTTACTACAAATATTTGGATTTGCTAAAATTTTTTTTAAAACATCAATAATTTTTAAATATTTGATATCTTCTTTTTTAATTTTATTTTTTTTTGGTAACTTTGTTTTTTTCCATTTTCGATCATACATAGGAGAGTTTTCAACTAAGGTATTAACTGGAATATCAGCAACTTTTTCTTCATCAAAATAAAGTTCTATTTTTTTTGACTTAGTAGTTTTTCCAATTACTGCAAAATCTAAGTTCCATTTATCAAATATTTTTTTTGCCTGTTCTTCTTTACCATTTTCTAAAACAATCAACATTCTTTCTTGGCTCTCTGAGAGCATTATTTCATAAGGAGTCATTTTGGCTTCTCTACAAGGTACTTTATTTAAGTTAATTTCTATTCCAAGTTTTCCTTTTGAAGCCATCTCAATACTTGAAGAAGTTAATCCTGCAGCACCCATATCCTGGATAGCTATAATTGAATCTCCAGCCATTAACTCCAAACAAGCCTCAAGTAAAAGTTTTTCAGTAAACGGATCTCCAACTTGAACTGTTGGTTTTTTTTCTTCAATTTTTTCATCGAAACTAGCTGAAGCCATACTTGCGCCATGTATTCCATCTCTTCCAGTTTTAGACCCAACATAAATGACAGGCTTATTTAAACCTGCAGCTTTAGAGTAAAAAATCTTATTTTTTTTGACCAATCCTAATGTCATAGCATTAACTAAAATGTTTCCATTGTAGGAACTATCAAAGCTTGTTTGGCCAGCAATAGTTGGAACTCCCATACAATTCCCATAACCACCTATTCCATGAACTACACCTCTTAGTAAATTTTTTGTTTTTTTATGCTGTGGAGATCCAAAATGTATTGAGTTTAAGTTAGCTATTGGTCTTGCACCCATTGTAAATACATCACGCATAATACCTCCAACACCAGTGGCAGCACCTTGATAAGGTTCAATAAATGAAGGATGATTATGGCTTTCTATTTTAAAAACTATTGCATCATTATCCTCAATATCTATAACACCTGCATTTTCTCCTGGACCTTGGATAACCTTCTTTCCTTTAGTGGGTAGCTTTTTTAAATGTAATCTTGATGATTTATAAGAACAATGCTCATTCCACATTGCAGAAAAAATACCTAGCTCTGTGATATTAGGAGTTCTCTTTAATAGTTTACAAATTTTAGCGTATTCATCTTTCTTTAAACCGTGATCAACTGCAACTTGTTCGTTTACGATCATTTTAAGTTTTTTATTAAGTTTTTAAAAAATAATGATCCATCCTCGCCAGATAGAGATGTATCAATCATTCTTTCAGGGTGGGGCATCATTCCAAGGACATTTTTTTCTTTATTAAATATACCAGCAATATTTTTTATTGACCCATTAGGATTAAATTGATCTTCTATTTTTCCATTTTCATCACAATAATTAATAGCTATTTGATTATTGTCTTCAATTTCTTTTAATTGATCTTGAGTGCAAAAATAATTTCCTTCATTATGGGCTATATGAAATTCTAAAACTTCATTATTAACACTTTTAAAATATTTATTTTGTTTATTGTTAATTTTCACAAAAACATTTTTACATATAAATTCCAAATATTTATTTCTGAGCAAAACACCTGGAACCAAACCAGTTTCAACTAATATTTGAAAACCATTACAAATACCCATGACCATACCACCTGAATTTGCAAAATTAATTACTGACTGCATTATTTTGGATTTAGAAGCCATACTCCCACATCTCAAGTAATCACCATAAGAGAATCCTCCTGGCAATACTACTAAATCACTTTTTGGTAATTCAGCATCTGCATGCCAAACCATTTTATTTTTAAATCCAAATTTCTTTAAAGCAACATCCATATCTCTGTCACAATTTGAACCAGGAAAAGTAATAACTGATGATTTCATTGATTACTTTGGATCAATAATTTTATAATTTTCAATTACAAGATTTGCTAAAAGCTTTTTACACATTTCTTCAACTTTTGCTTTTGCTTTGTCGTTATCTGTTTCTTTAGTGTCTATTTCAAAATATTTACCTTGCCTAACTTCATTAAGATCTTCAAATCCCATTCCATCCAAAGTTTGATGAATAACTTTTCCTTGTGGATCAAGAACATCTTTTTTTAAAGTTATAATTACAGAAATTTTCATTTTTTCTTTCTTTTAACAGAAGATAATTTAGTTACATTTACTGCCGAAACATTAGATTGTTCATGAAGTATACCCAATCTTTTAGCTACCTCAGTATAGGCTGGGATTAAATCACCTAAATCTTTTCTAAATCGGTCTTTATCTAATTTTTTTTCTGTAATACTGTCCCATAATCTACATGTATCAGGACTAATTTCATCTGCTAAAATAACTTCATTTTTTCCATCAATTTTAATTCTTCCAAATTCTAATTTAAAATCGATAAGTTTTATTCCAACACCTCTAAACATTCCAATCATAAAATCATTAATTCTTAAAATCATTTTTTTAACTTTATCTATTTCTGTTTTTGATGCCCAATCAAATGCTAAAATATGCTCTTCAGATATTAATGGATCTCCAAGCTTGTCATCTTTTAAGCAGTATTCAATTAGAGGTTCTTTTAAAACAGTGCCATCCTCAATACCCAATCTTTTAGTAATTGAACCTGTTGCAACATTTCTCACAATGAATTCGATCGGAATTATTTCTACAAGCTTTATAATTTGCTCACGCATATTTAATCTTTTAACTAAATGATTTTTAATTCCTATATGAGAGAGATTAGAGAGTATGTGTTCCGATATTCTATTATTTAGAACACCTTTACCCTCAATAGTAGTTTTTTTTTGATTATTGAATGCCGTTGCATCATCTTTAAAATATTGAATAACTAAGTTTTTATCATTTGTTGCATAAATGATCTTAGCTTTTCCTTCGTATATTTTTTTACCTTTTTTCATTATTTAAAAACTCTCCTAAAGATAAAATTTACATTTTTAAAGTGTTTAGAATAATTAAATATATATTTTAGTTTTTTTGGCGAAATTTTACTCATTATAAATTTATCAGATGAAATGACGTCAACTAATTTTAAATTTTCTGCAAAACATTTTTTTGCATAAGATTGAACCAATCTATAAGATTTTTCTCTACTTAATCCTGTTTTAGTTAACTCCAACATAACTTCTTGAGAAAAAATTAAACCTTTTGTTAAATTTAAGTTTTCTAGCATTTTTTTTGGATAAACAATCATATTGTCTAAAATATTTGTAAGCCTAACTAATGCAAAATCGGTTGTTATATTAGCATCTGGTCCGATATTTCTTTCAACACTTGAGTGAGAAATATCTCTTTCATGCCAAAGAGCTATGTTTTCAAGTGCTGGCACAACTGAACTTCTAATCATTCTAGCTAAACCAGTAAGATTTTCACTTAAGATAGGATTTTTTTTATGAGGCATTGCTGAGGATCCTTTTTGATTTTTGGAGAAATATTCTTGTAATTCATAAACCTCAGTTCTTTGTAAGTGTCTTATTTCAACTGCTATTCTCTCTATTGAACCTGCAATAATTCCTAAAACAGAAAAATAAAATGCATGTCTGTCTCTAGGAATTACTTGTGTAGATATTGGCTCAACTTTTAAATTTAATTTTTTGGCAACATGTTTTTCAACGTTTGGATTAATGTTAGCAAATGTACCAACAGCGCCAGAAATTGCACAGGTTGATACTTCTTCAATAGCATCTTTTAGTCTTTTTCTATTTCTTTTAAATTCCTCATAGAACGAAGCTAATTTTAAACCAAACGTAATTGGTTCAGCATGGATACCATGGCTTCTTCCTATACAAGGTGTAAATTTATATTTTTTTGCCTGTTTTTTTAAAACTTTTAAAATCTGATCTATATCTTTTAAAATAATTTTACCTGATTGGACTAACTGAATATTAAAACTAGTATCTAGAACATCAGATGAGGTCATACCCTGATGAAGGTATCTAGCTTTAATTCCAGCTTTTTCAGTTACAGAGGTAAGAAAAGCTATTACATCGTGTTTTACCTCAGATTCTATTTTGTGAATTCTGCTTACATTAATTCTAGCTTTTTTTCTCACAACTGAAGCAACACCTCTTGGAATTTGTCCAAGTTTTTCCATTGCTTCTGCGGCTGCAACTTCAACATCTAACCAAATTTTGTATTTATTTTCTTCTGACCAAATATCAGTTAATTCTTTTCGCGAGTATCTTTTAATCATTAATTATAAGTATGGAGGCTTTGAATAACCTTTAGCAGATTCTGTAAAGATTTCATAACCATTTTCAGTAATTCCTAACGTATGTTCAAATTGAGCAGATAAAGATTTATCTTTTGTAACAGCTGTCCAACCATCATTCAACATTTTTACATCATATTTACCTGAATTTATCATTGGTTCTATCGTAAATGTCATACCAGGTCTTAATTCCATGCCTGTATTTTTTTTACCATAGTGTAAAATATTTGGTGGCTCATGAAATATTGTACTTATTCCGTGACCACAAAAATCTCTTACGACTGAAAAACCTTTTTTTTCTACAAAAGATTGTATCTCATAACCAATATCCCCTAATTTTATTCCAGGTTTTAAAATTCTAATCGCTCTCATCATAGATTCGTAAGTTGTTTCAATAAGATTATTTAATTTTACAGGAGTTTTTCCTATACAAAACATTCTACTTGTATCACCATAATGTTCATCAACGATTGCTGTCACATCAACATTTACAGCGTCACCTTCTTGTAAAATTCTATCAGAAGGTATTCCATGACACACTACATGGTTTAAAGATGTGCATAAAGATTTTGTAAACCCTCTATAATATAGTGGGGCAGAGTACCCACCATTGTCTCTTATAAATTCGTATCCTAGCTTATCAATATAATCAGTTGAGATGCCTTCTTTAATATTTTCAGTTAACATATCCAAAGTTCTTGCAGCTAAATTTCCTGCAACTCTCATTTTTTCAAACTTCTCTTTATAATCAGTCATCGATAATTTTTAATTTTTTATCTATAAAAATTTTTTTAGAACTTATATCACATCTATAAGCTAAAAAATTTACACCAGCTTTTTTAGCTATTAAATAATTCTTATAATATTCATTATCTATATCTTTAGCTATTTTAAAATATTTCATATTTTGAATTTGAACTAAAAATATTAAGTAAGTTTTATAACTTTTTTTTATGGCATCAATAAGGGTTAATAAATGCTTAGTTCCTCTTGCTGTTGGTGCATCTGGAAATTCAGCAGTATCTTTATTTCTGAATAAAGTAACATTTTTAACTTCAATAAACATTTTTTGACCCTTTTTCTCTAATAAAAAATCAAATCTTGTTTCTTTGTTAAAAAAAACCTCTGGTTTTATAATATCATTATTCTTGAGCTCATTAACTAAATTATTTTTGAGACCATGCTCAACTATTCTATTGGCCATGTGGGTATTCACTCCAACTAAATTTTTTCTAGATTTAATAATTTCCAATCCATATTTTAGCTTTCGTTTTGGATTATTATTAGGAAGTAAATAAACTTCATTTCCTTCATCTAACAAGCCTTTCATTGATCCTGTATTAGGACAGTGAGCTGTGACAATTTCCTTACCTAGTTTTACATCAGTAAAAAATCTTTTATAGCGCTTGATTAGTTTGCCTTTTATTAAAGACTTGGTAAATTCCATTGCTAAAGTATATATTTCATATGAGTAAAAAAGTAAAAGTTAATGCATCGATATTAATTATTGGTAATGAAATTTTGTCTGGTAGAACCCAAGATACAAATACCTCAACTTTAGCAATATGGTTAAATTCAATTGGAGTAAATGTTGCAGAAGTTAGAGTAATACCTGATGTTGAAGAAACTATTGTTGATACTTTAAATTTGCTAAGGTCAAAATATGATTATGTTTTTTCAACCGGTGGTATCGGACCTACTCATGATGATATTACTGCTCAATCAGTATCAAAAGCTTTTGGAATAAAATATGAAGTTCACAAGGAAGCTTTTAAAATTTTAGAAAAATATTATCAACCAGGTGAATTTAACGAAGGAAGACAAAAGATGGCGTGGATGCCAGAGGATGCAAAATTAATTTTAAATCCAACAAGTGGCGCACCAGGTTTCAATGTTGAAAACGTATTTTCTTTACCTGGCGTTCCCTCTATTTTAAAATCTATGTTAGGTGGTTTAACAAATGAAATTGTTGGTGGAGAACCAATTAAAAGTTTTACCATAAGTTTAAAAACAGTCGAAAGTGAAATAGCAAATTCTTTAACAAAAGTTCAAAATGACAACAAGGATGTTGAAATTGGTAGTTATCCATTTTTTCATGCAGGAAAATTAGGAGTCTCAATAGTAATAAGATCAGAAGATCAAAATAAAATTGATAATTGTAGTTCTCAAATTTTAAAATTTGTAAATGAGAAAAAAATTGAGGTAGTAGATAGATAATGCTGTATTTTGCTTATGGAAGTAATCTTCATCATTTTCAAATGAAGCGTAGATGTAAAGATAGTATCTTTTTAAAAAAAATAAATTTAAAAAATTTTAAATTAACTTTTAGAAGCAAGTATAGAGCTGCAGATATAGAGCCTAAAAGAAATTCTATTGTACCAGGTGCTTTATTTGAAATTTCAAAAAGTGATGAAAAAAAATTAGATGTATATGAGGATTTTCCAATTCTTTATAAAAAATATTATTTTCATTATTATGGAAAAAAAGTGATGACTTATACAATGGTAAAAAAATCACCATTTAAGTTTCCAACAGAAAGATATTTAAATATAGTTAAGAGAGGATATAGAGATTGTAAGTTAAACGAAAGATATCTTAAAAAAGGTTTAAAGGGGTCTTGATTAAAAAAAATTTAATTATTAGCATAAATACCCATGAAAATAACTCATGCCCTCGTGGTGAAATTGGTAGACACAAAGGACTTAAAAAACATAGGGTAGAGTAAATTTATAGTCTCACACAGTCTCATATAGTCTTAAATCCCATTAAATTCTAAATTTTAAAAAAACTTTAATTATTTTTATTGCAATATGAATTATAAATTCTACCAAACTAGAAATTAACTAGAAACTAAAGAGATGAAATAATATAATTTTAATAATGAAAAAAATTTTGTTATTTATTTTTTTAATTTTACCAACGTTTGCCAACAGTTTTGACGAACACTATAGATTCGATCACTGGGCTTATGAAAGAATTATGTTTGGAAAAACTGAAAGTCGTGAAGAAGCAAAAAAACTTTTAGACAGTTATAAACTTAATAATCTTGAGGTAAGAGATACAAATAAACCTTATTTAGGAGCTATAATAGATGGTCATGCACATCCTAGAAAATCCACCGGAAGAGCTTTAGATATAGGTACTGAGTATTTTATAGAAGATTTGCCAATGTTAACAAATAAGGCAAATGTTTTTATGTCTGTAATTATGGGAACTCCAAATACTTACAAATCAGAAGATAATTGGAATTATTATTATGATTTTGCTGCAGAGCATCAGAATGTTTTAACTAATTGTCATTCCAATTTTATTGGAATGTCAGCAAATAAAAAAAAATATAAGAACTCAGAAGTTAATAAAGAGTTTAAAGAAACTATTAAAAGATTTAAAAAAGGACAATGTTATGGATTGGGAGAAGCTGGACTAGTTCACTATAATAAAAAAGAAAAAAAATCCCCCTTATGGTGGGTATCAACCGCAATTAGATTTAGATCTTAAGCACCCAATTATTGATAAGGCGTTCGAATTTGTCAATGAACACCGTATGCCGATTAATTTACACCTGGAGCCTTTTCATGAAATAGATGGGATAGATAGATTAACAGAGTTTAAAAATTTTTATAAAAAAAAATGTGAAAAATACCCCAACGCAAAAATTGTGATAGCTCATACAGGAATGATGCCAACAAAAGACCTTGAAGAAATTTTTGATTATTGTCCTAATACATATACTGACTGGAAAATAGCATTTCATTGGTCTTCTCTTTGGGGCTTTGAGGATTTGCATATCCCAAATGATTATAGATTTAAATTACATGAGGTTTGGGCAAAATCGATGGAAAAATATTCCGATAGATATTTTTTTGGTTCTGATCATAAATTAGGTAAAAGCCCAGCACATGATGTTTTTGTTGAACACTATATGAAGCATGTTCGTTTGATGATTGGATCTTTAAGCCCAGATGTACAAGAAAAGATTGCATATAAAAATGCAGCTAAACTTTTTAAAATTAATCTTAATCAACCTTTAATTGTTGGCAAACAATAAAAAATGAAAAAACTTTTTCGGATCGTGATACTGGGTTATCGGACTTTATAGGATAACTAGAAACAAACTAGAAACCAGAGAGATAAAATAAAAAAATTTTATTTATTAGACTTGTTGAATTATAAATATTAGCATAAAAACTCATGAAATTTACAAATGCCCTCGTGGTGAAATTGGTAGACACAAAGGACTTAAAATCCTTGCCGCTTGCGGAGTGCCAGTTCGAGTCTGGCCGAGGGCACCATTAGTTTCAATTATTAATTATTTTTTTCAAATTATCATAAACTAAATTAAGAACTTCATCCCAGTTATCAAATTTTTTTTGTTTATAAATTTTCATATTTGTATATGGATCAAGATCATAAAATTTGCCCCATCTCCAATCAGGATAAAGTGATAATAAAGCCCAAGTTTCTTTTTTTATTGATCCTGAAAAATGCAAAAATGAAGTATCAGTAGTGATTAATAAATCTAATGTATTTATGAAAGAAGGAATATCCGATAAAAGTAGGTCTCCATAATTAATTATATTTGATTTATTAAAATAAGACTCATCCTCTTTTCTAATTTCGTTTTGAATAGAATAAAAATTTGCATTTAAATTTAAAATTTTATCAAACTTTGATAAGGAAATTGATCTGTAAGGTTCATTTGGACCATTAATTGAGCCTGACCAGACTAAACCTATGTTTATCTTAGACTTATCGATTTTATTTCTAAAATATTCAGATTTTTGTGAATTTATTAAAATCAGGTTATCATTATATTTATTTATCTCTCTAAAAAAAAATTTTGGGAGTGATCCTAATGGAATTTTATAATTATATTTATCAATGCTTAAATCATTTTTATTGCATATATTAATCTCATTAAGATCATTACTAAAAATTTCTTTTAATTTTTGATTTGGAATAAAATCAATATTTTTACAGTGTTTGGATAGTGGTAATAAATATTTGGAAAATTGTATGCAATCACCAATTCCCTGCTCATTGTAAACAAGTAATCTTTTTTTAGATAATTCTTCACCTTTCCATTTAGGAATTTCAGAATATAAATTATTCATTGATGAAATTCTTAACTCATAATTTTTCCAACCACTTTCAAAATCACCATCATATAAATCTCGCATTCCTTTAAATCTGATTACATCTATATTATTAGGATATAAATTTGTTATTTGATTAATAATTTTTTTGCCTTTTTCTATCTCACCTTTGGTAAAGTAAATTTTGCAAAGCATTATATATGCATTAGGATTGGGATTTTTTGCTGCAGTAATAATGTTATTTAATAAATCTATTGCCTCATTAAATCGTTTTTTTAAAATAAAAAAATCAGCTTTGTTGATTAAAAATTCATAATAATTTTTATCAATCTCCTTTGCTTTATGTAATAATTCTTCAATTTTGATAAGATCTTTATTTTTTAATTCAGCTTTTATTAAATTATTAATTATTATTTTATTATTTTTATCATTTTCTAATGCTAAAGAAAAAAATTGAATCGATTTGTCAATTTTATCAAGCTGCAAATAAACATTTCCTAAATTGTTATAAATAAGCTTTTTATCTTTAAACCCAATTTTTAAAGCTTTATCATAAAAATTTATTGCTTGGGTGTATTCTCCACTAATCTCATAAGCATATCCTAATTTAAAATTTGATATAGAATTTTTTTTATCAAATTCATAAATTTTTTTAGATACCAATATTAAATTTTGATTATCTTTAATTATATTAAAAAGATGATATAGGTTGTTATAAGGATCTATAAATTTTTCATTTAATCTGATAGCTTTGAAAAAACTATCTTTTGCTAGATCAAATTTTTTTTGTTTTAAAAAAATAGCACCTATAATATTTTTAATTATATGCTGATTTTTATTACCTTTGTATTCTTCACATAATTTTAAAGCTTCATTGAGCAAATTTTTATTAAATAGATCTACTACTTTCTTTAAATGTAAATTATTGTTCATTTTTAAATAATTAATATATAGATAATATTAACGTGTATAAAAATTAATTTTAAGTGAAACAGATGTCAAATCCTCAAATTATTTTTGATAAAAATAATAAATCCTTAAAAATAAAGAAACTATTATCAAGCAAGCTTAATCATCATCAATTACGAAAAAAAAATTTGGTTATAGTTATTGGTGGTGATGGTTTTATGCTTCAAACACTTAAAAAGAATAAGAATTCTAAAAAACATTTTTATGGAATTAATTCTGGAAATTATGGATTTCTTATGAATAAATTTTCCTCAAAAGATATTATAAAAAATTTATCAAAAGCAAATCTAGTTTCAATTTCACCTCTAGAAATGGTTGTTAAGAATAAAAATAATCAAATTAAAAGATCAATCGCAATCAATGAAGTTTCTGTGTTAAGACAAAGTAGACAAGCAGCCACTTTATCAATCAAACAAGGCTCAAGACAAATAATTAAAAGATTAGTTTCAGATGGTGTATTAGTATCAACACCCGCTGGAAGCACAGCTTACAATCTTTCAGTTCATGGACCTATCTTAAGTCTTCATTCAAAAAAATTATCAATATCACCAATAAGTGCATTTAGACCTAGAAGATGGAAGGGCAAAATAGTTAATGATAAAACTAAAATAGTTATAACCAACTTAAACCCAACTAAGCGACCTATCAGTGCTGTTGCAGATAATTTAGAAGTAAGAAATGCTAAATCAATTTCAGTTAAAACTAATAATAAAATAAAGTTTAATCTCCTTTATGATAAAAATAGAAGTTTGCAAAAAAAGATTAAAATTGAACAAATAAGAAGAGAGACTAGTTAGATAAATGAAAAAAATTTATCCAATAATGTTAGTATTTATTATCTTGGTTGGAGGTTTTTGTGCATTTAAAATTATGTCTTTTCTTGGATGTTATGTTCGTATTGAAGATGCAAAAGAATGCTGGAAATTAATAGCTTGGTAGAAAATTATGAAAAAAATTATAATATTTTTAATTATATCTTATTTTTGGGGAAACTACGTTTATGGTTTTTGTTATGCACCTTCAGCACCTTCAAATTGGGATAGACCGACCAAACCAACAAAACCAATGGTTCCATTTTGCGTTAATGAATGGAATAATACTCATACATGTGATGACTGGACTATAAATAGCTATAACAATGATGTTGAATATTATAATAGTCAGTTACAAAGTTATAGTTACGATGTTGATGATTATATAAGAAAATTACAATACTATGTTGATGAAGCACGTGATTATGCAAATTGTGAAATTAGAAACCTAAATTAATTAATTTAATGATGGTGCCCCCGCACGGATTCGAACCGCGGACCTATTGATTACAAATCAATTGCTCTACCAGCTGAGCTACAAGGGCATGCGCAATAATTATTAACTATTTGTTAAATAATCAACTCTTTTTTTTTATATAACTAAGGTGATGAAACACAATTGCAGCACTATTTGAGATATTTAAACTTTCAATATCTTCATTAATATTAATTTTAACAAAAAAATCTGCATATTTACCTGTGTGCTGTCTCATTCCAAATCCCTCAGATCCAAATAGAAGGATGTTATTTCCTTCCCATTTGATGTCAGTAAAATCTTTTTGACCTTTTGCATCAAAACCATAAACCCAGAAATTTTTTTCTCTTAAATTTTTAAGTGTAGAATTAATGTTAGAGACTTGAAATATATTCATGTACTCCATACACCCACTAGCTGATTTATACATTAATTTACTATCTCGTGGAAAATGTCTTTCCTTGATTATCAATCCATCAATATCAAATGATGAAGCACTTCTGATTACTGAACCAATATTTCTTGGATCAGTAACTTCATCCAGACAAACAAAAGTTAAATTATTTTTATCTTTTATAAATTGTTTTAGGTCCGGTTGATCTAAATGTTCAATTTCAGCAACATAACCATTATGTATCAATTGTTCTTTAGAAGTATATTTGTCTAACTCTTTTTTAGATTTAAAATAAACTTTAACATCCTCTAAAATGTTTTTATTTGGGTTTTTTCTATGAATATTTTTTTTAGATTCTTCTGTTAAAAAGACTCTTAAAACCTTTCTTTTTGGGTTTTTTAGAGCTTCAATTACTGCATGCTGGCCAACAATGAAAAAAGACGATTTATTCATAAATTACTAAGTGTTTTACACGTTTTTTTTAATATTTACTTATTAAATCACGTGTTGCATTTGCATAAATAAAATATATAAAACGCATGTTATTTGAAGCTTTATTGAACAAGGGGACACTTCCCCAAAGGAGGGGTTCCAGAGCGGTCAAATGGGGCGGGCTGTAAACCCGTTGACTTCGGTCTTCGAAAGTTCGAATCTTTCCCCCTCCACCATTTAATAAATTTTAAGTAACATGGAGTGTTACTCTTGGGGTTGTGCGGGTGTAGTTCAATGGTAGAACGCTAGCCTTCCAAGCTGGATGTAAGGGTTCGATTCCCTTTACCCGCTCCAAGAAATTAAAGTTATTAGAAACAAAAAAAACTGAGGTAAAAACGTAATGTCAAAAGAAAAATTTGTAAGAAATAAACCCCACTGTAACATTGGGACTATTGGTCATGTCGACCATGGTAAAACAACTCTTACTGCCGCAATTACAAATGTATTAGCACAAGCGGGCGGCGGAACTGCAGTTGCTTATGATCAAATCGATAAAGCACCTGAAGAAAAAGAGAGAGGTATAACAATTTCAACAGCACACGTTGAGTATGAAACTGAAAAAAAGACACTATGCTCACGTAGATTGTCCTGGTCATGCTGACTACGTAAAAAAACATGATCACTGGTGCTGCACAGATGGATGGTGCAATATTAGTTGTTAACGCAGCTGATGGTCCTATGCCACAAACAAGAGAACATATTCTTTTGGGAAGACAAGTTGGTATCCCTGCAATTGTTGTTTACTTAAATAAAGTAGACCAAGTTGACGATAAAGAAATGATTGAACTTGTTGAAGAAGAAATTAGAGAACTTTTAACTTCATACAAATACCCAGGTGATAAAACACCAATCGTAAAAGGTTCAGCTTTAGCAGCAGTTGAAGGAAGAGATGATGAAATTGGAAAAAATTCAATTTTAGAATTAATGAAAGCTGTGGATGAACATATTCCACAACCAGCTAGAGAAGTTGACAAACCTTTCTTGATGCCAGTTGAGGACGTATTCTCAATTTCTGGAAGGGGAACTGTTGCAACTGGAAGAGTTGAGTCTGGTGTAATTAAAACTGGTGAAGAAGTTGAAATAGTTGGAATTAGAGAAACTAAAAAATCAGTTTGCACAGGAGTTGAAATGTTTAGAAAACTTTTAGATTCTGGTGAGGCTGGTGATAACGTAGGAATTTTATTGAGAGGTATTGAAAGAACTGACATTGAGAGAGGTCAAGTTCTTTGTAAACCTGGTTCAATTACTCCACATACTAAATTTGAAGCTCAAGCGTATGTTCTTAAAAAAGATGAAGGTGGAAGACATACTCCATTCTTTACTAAGTACAGACCACAGTTTTATTTTAGAACAACAGACGTTACAGGTGAAGTTGAATTACCAGCTGGTACCGAAATGGTTATGCCAGGTGATGATGCTAAATTTACTGTTAAACTAATTACACCAATTGCTATGGCAGAGAAATTAAACTTTGCTATTAGAGAAGGTGGAAGAACTGTTGGAGCAGGAGTAGTAACTAAAATTATAGAGTAACTCTATAAATAGGAGTGTAGCTCAATTGGTAGAGCGCCGGTCTCCAAAACCGGAGGCTGAGGGTTCGAGTCCCTCCGCTCCTGCCAATTTGAGCTTATAAATTATGAGAAACCCGATTAAATTTATACAAGAAGTTAAACAAGAGGCTTTTAAAGTTACATGGCCAACTTGGAAAGAGACATTGCAAGGTGCTTTAATGGTATTTGTAATGGCAGTTGTTATGTCTTTATTTTTTCTTCTTTTAGATCAGGTTTTAAAATTTTTCTTAGAACTTTTACTTAAAGTGAGTATTTAATGAAAAATTGGTACATAGTTCAATCTCATTCTAGCTTTGAAAATAAAGTAGCAGCTTTAATCAAAGAGGAAGCAGATAAAGCTAAAATTGCTGATAAGTTTGAAGAGATTATTGTACCTACACACGATGTTACAGAGGTTAAGAGAGGTAAAAGAATTCAAAGAAAAAAGAAATACTTTCCTGGATACGTATTAATAAAGAGTGAGATGGATAACAATATTTATCACATGATTAAAAATATAAAGAGAGTCAGTGGTTTCTTGGGTACCAAAGGAATTCCTGTTCCTGTCTCAGACAAAGAAGTAGAGAAAATTTTAGGTCAGATTAAAGATGGTGTTGCTCAGCCAAAATCTGGTGTAGATTACAGTGTTGGTGAAAAAGTTCAGGTTGTTGATGGTCCATTTGCATCATTTACTGGAATGATTGAGGAAATTGATGAAGAAAAAGCTAGACTTAAGGTGTCAGTTTCTATATTTGGTCGTCCTACACCTGTAGATTTAGAATATAATCAGGTTGAGAAGGTAAGTTAATGGCAAAAGAAATTAGTGGATTTATAAAACTACAAATTAAGGGTGGTCAAGCTAATCCAGCTCCTCCAGTTGGTCCAGCATTAGGTCAACGAGGTGTAAATATTATGGAGTTTTGTAAAGCCTTTAATGATAAAACTAAATCAATGGCAGGTAAGCCTGTTCCAGTTGAAATTACAGTTTATAAAGATAAAAAATTTGATTTTAAAATTAAATCACCTCCAGCATCCTTTTATATTAAAGAAGCAGTAAAACTTAAAGGTGGATCTAAAGAACCTGGAAGAAATATTGTTGCTTCAATCTCAAAAAAACAACTAGAGAGTATAGCAAAAGAAAAAATGAATGATTTAAATGCACATGATATTGAAGAAGCTATAAAAATTATTGCAGGATCTGCTAGATCTATGGGTATTGAGGTAAAAGAATAATGGCATCAAAAAGATACAAAAAATTACCTGAAAAGACAAAAGACTTGAACACGGAGTCTATTGAAAAATTGTTACCTGAGCTTAAGAAAAACTGCACAACTAAATTTGACGAGTCCTTAGACTTAAGTTTCCAAATTAATAACAAACAAAAGAAAAGCGAAGTTAATATTAGAACAGTAGTTAATTTACCTGGAGGCACAGGTAAGAAAGTTAAAGTTGCAGTAGTTTGTGAGGATAATAAAGCACAAGATGCAAAAGATGCAGGTGCAGATATTGTGGGTGGTGATGAATTTGTTGAAAAAATTAAAGCTGGAGAGTTAAATTTTGAAAAATTAATTTGTACACCTGGAATGATGATTAAACTTTCTAAATTAGGAAAAGTTTTAGGACCCAAAGGTTTAATGCCAAACCCTAAACTTGGTTCAGTTTCTGAAAATATTAAAGAAGCTGTAACTAATGCTAAATCTGGTCAAGTAGAAATTAGAAATGACAAAGATGGAAATATTGGAGTTAGTATTGGTAAACAATCTTTTAGTGATGATCAATTAATGAAAAACTATAATGCAATTTTAGATGCTTTAGAAAAAGAAAAATCAAACAATACTTTGAAAGGTGATTTAATTAGAAGTGTATTTGCTACATCAACAATGGGTGTTTCATATAAAGTTAAATTAGGGAAATCGATATAGTTATGATGAATAAACAACAAAAGAAAAATTATATTGAAGAGATGACTAGTAAGTTTGAGAACAGCAAAGCTGTTATGGTTACTCATTATCAAGGTTTAACTATGACTCAATTAGATGAATTGAGAGCGAAAATGAGAGAACATGGAATTATTTTTAAAATAACAAAAAACAGAATTACAAAATTAGCTTTAGAAAAAACAAAGTGTAAAGATCTATCAAATTTATTTACTGGTCCTACGGCAGTTGCATTTGGAGAAGATGCTATAATGTCAGCAAGGATTCTTTCAAAATTTGCAAAAGATAATGAAAACCTGAAATTGATCGGTGGAATCATGGATAACGAGGTCTTAGATCAGGCCGGTGTCCAAAATGTAGCAAGTTTACCTACATTAGATGAAGCAAGAGCTAATATTGTGGGTATTTTGAATGCTTCTGCATCTAAATTAATCAGTATTTTGCTTGCACATTCAGAAAAAATGAGTAGTTTGTCGGCAGAAAATTCTGAAACACAACCCAAAGAGTAAAACATATGCCTGACCTTAACAAAATTATCGAAGACTTATCAAGTTTGACAGTTGCAGAGGCAGCTGAACTATCAAAACAATTAGAAGAAAAATGGGGTGTAACTCCTATGGCAGCAGCAGCTCCGGCTGCAGCAGGTGGTGCAGCTCCAGCAGAAGACAAAGATGATTTTACAATCATGTTAGTTTCTGCAGGTGATAAAAAAATTAATGTTATAAAAGAAGTAAGAGCAGCTACTTCATTAGGTTTAAAAGAAGCTAAAGATCTTGTAGAGGGAGCACCAAAAGAAGTTAAATCTGGTGTGAACAAAAAAGATGCTGAAGAGATCAAAGCTAAGTTAGAAGCTGCTGGCGCTAAAGTAGAACTTAAATAAATTAAATAGAAAGAATTCGAATACTGATTATTTTTAATCAGTATTTATAAACATAGATGCAATTATCTTTTACTGAAAAGAAAAATATTAGAAAAAGTTTTGGTAAACTAAAAGAAAGTTTATCTATACCCAACTTAATTGAAGTACAAAAGAATTCGTACAAAGAATTAACAGAATTTAATTCTGAAGCAGCTGAACTTACTAAAGGTTTTGATAGAGTATTTAAAAGTATTTTTCCAATTGAGGATTTAAATGACAAAGCAACTTTAGAATATGTTTCTTACAGATTAGAGAAACCAAAATTTGATGTTGAAGAATGTATAGCAAGAGGTCTTACATATTCATCAGCTCTTAAATGTACTTTGAGATTAGTAGTTTACGAAATAGATCAAGAAAATAATACAAAAGATATTTTATCGGCTAAAGAACAAGAAGTTTATATGGGTGAAGTTCCCATGATGACTAACAGTGGAACTTTTATAACTAACGGTGTTCAAAGAGTTGTAGTAAACCAAATGCACAGAAGCCCAGGTGTATTTTTTGATCATGATAAAGGCAAAACACATGCAAGTGGAAAACTTTTATTTAATTGTAGAGTAATACCTAATAGAGGTTCATGGTTAGATTTTGAATATGATGTTAAGGATTTTCTATATTTTAAAATTGACAGAAAAAAGAAAATTTTTTCATCTACTTTATTATTAGCTTTAGGTTATACGAAATCAGAAATAGTAGATGAGTTCTATGAAAGTGAACAATATAATTTTGACCCAAAAACAGAAAAGTGGAAAACTAAATTTAATCCTGAAAACTACAAAGCAAAAAATTTCTCAGAAGAAGTAATTGATGCAAAAACAGGTGAAGTTGTAATTAAATTAGGTGACAAGATTAATTTTTTAAGTGCAAAAAAATTAGCTAATGATGGTTTAAAAGACATACTAGTTTCTAGAGAGTCCTTGTTTGGTAAATTTTTACACAGAGATATCAAAGTCAATGAAGAAGAGGACGGGGTATTTAAAATTGGGACTGAATTAAATGATACAATTATTCAACAAATTTTAGATGCAAATATACATACACTTCAAATTTCAGTTACAAACTCTATAAACAAAGGACCTTATCTACTTACAACTATTTTAGCTGATAAAAATAATACTAAAGACGAAGCAATCACCGAAATTTATAAAATGCTAAGACCTGGTGAGCCACCAACCATAGAGATAGCAACTCAAATATTTAATAATCTTTTCTTTAGCTCAGACAGATATGATTTGTCTGATGTTGGAAGAGTAAAAATGAACTCAAGATTAAACCAAGAGTGTTCTGACAAAATTACAATATTAAGAAATGACGATATCATTGCAATTATTCATAAAATGCTAGATCTACGTGATGGCAAAGATGATGTCGATGACATAGATCACCTTGGAAATAGAAGAGTACGTTCTGTTGGAGAGTTAGTTGAGAACCAAGCTAGAATTGGTGTTTATAGAATGGAAAGAGCTATTAAAGAAAAAATGACAACTCTAGATGTTGAGTCAGCAATGCCACAAGATCTAATTAATGCAAAACCTTTAACAGTTTCATTGAAAGATTTTTTTGCAAGTTCGCAACTATCTCAGTTTATGGACCAAACAAATCCTTTATCTGAAATTACTCACAAAAGAAGAGTTTCAGCGTTAGGCCCAGGTGGCTTAACAAGAGAAAGAGCAGGTTTTGAAGTTAGAGACGTGCATCCAACTCACTATGGAAGAATTTGTCCAATTGAAACGCCAGAGGGTCCAAATATTGGTTTGATTAATAGTTTATCTACCTATGCAAAAATTAATAAGTACGGCTTCATTGAAAGCCCATACAAAAAAGTAAAAGACGGTGTTGTTCAAGATAAAGTCGAATATTTATCAGCAATGGAAGAAACAAAATTTACTATTGCTCAAGCAAATACAAAACTTGATAAAAATGGAAAAATTACTGAAGAACTAGTATCTTGTAGACAAAATCTAAACTTCCTTTTAGCTAAACCTGATTCCATTGATTATATTGACGTATCACCAAAACAATTAGTTTCAGTTGCAGCATCCTTAATTCCATTCTTAGAAAATGATGATGCAAACAGAGCCTTAATGGGATCGAATATGATGAGGCAAGCAGTTCCATTATTAAAACCAGAGTCGCCACTAGTTGGTACAGGAATTGAAAGTGATGTTGCTTTAGATTCAGGCGTAACTATAGTTGCAAAACGTGATGGAATTGTTGACAAAATAGACGGTAAAAGAATTGTTATAAAAGTAACTGAGGAAACAGACTTTAGTAAATCTGGTGTAGATATCTATAACCTCCAAAAATTTAAAAGATCAAATCAAAATACTTGTATAAATCAAAGACCATTAGTTAGAGTTGGTGACAAAGTTAAATCTGGAGATATTATTGCCGATGGTCCTTCAACAAAATTAGGTGAACTTGCTTTAGGTAAAAATGTTACTGTAGCATTCATGCCGTGGCAAGGTTACAACTTTGAAGACTCAATCCTGATTTCAGAAAGATGTGTTACAGATGACGTATTCACATCTGTTCATATTGTTGAATATGAAATAATGGCGAGAGATACAAAACTTGGAGAAGAAGAAATAACCAGAGATATACCTAATGTAAATGAAGAAGCTTTAAAAAACCTTGATGAATCAGGAATAGTTTATATTGGTGCAGAGGTTAATGCAGGAGATATTTTAGTTGGAAAAGTTACTCCAAAGGGTGACTCAGCATCTGGTCCTGAGGAAAAATTATTGAGATCAATATTTGGAGAAAAAGCTATTGATGTAACTGATACATCTTTAAGAATGTCAAGAGGATCAAGTGGAACAGTAGTTGATGTAAGGGTATTCAATAGACATGGAATTGAGAAAGATGAAAGATCAATAACTATTGAAAGAGCTGAAATTGAACAAGTTCAACAAGATAAAATTGTCGAGGAAGAAATATTGGAAAGAAGTATTAAGCAAAGAGCTTCACAATTCCTTTCAGGATCATCTTTAACAAAAAAAGTAAAAGATTTATCTGAGGGAACTAAGTTAGATTTTGATACAATTAATAAGTTATCAATTAATGATGTCTTCAAAATTACAGTAGGAAATGTAAATAACGAAGCAACATTAGCTCAATTAAAAGATCAATATAATAAAGCAAAACAAGACATAACAGAGAGATTTGAAGACAAAGTTTTAAAAATTAGAAGTGGTGATGATTTATTACCAAGTGTCATGAAAATGGTAAAAGTATTTGTTGCTATAAAAAGAAGATTAAGACCTGGTGATAAAATGTCAGGAAGACACGGAAACAAAGGAGTTGTAAGTAAAATTGTACCAGTTGAAGATATGCCTTATAGAGAAGATGGTAGACCAGTTGATATTGTATTAAATCCTCTCGGTGTTCCAAGTAGGATGAACGTTGGACAAATTTTAGAGACACATTTAGGTTGGGCATGTAAAGAATTCGGTGAACAAGTT
This sequence comes from uncultured Pelagibacteraceae bacterium, assembly GCA_902532645.1. Taxonomy (GTDB): domain Bacteria; phylum Pseudomonadota; class Alphaproteobacteria; order Pelagibacterales; family Pelagibacteraceae; genus Pelagibacter. The sequence goes on from CACAIU010000001.1 coordinate 29,192, forward strand.
AAAAATTTAGTAAACGAAAATAACAAAAAAATTGAAAGAACAGAAAAAATTGAAAAATTCCTTAAATCTGTTTATGGAAATGATATTTTTAACGAAAAAGTAGATAAATTAAGCAAGAATGAATTTAAAGATCTTTGTGAAAATTTACAAAATGGTATTGCAATCTCAACTCCTGTTTTTGATGGTGCTAAAGAAAAAAAATGTTACAGAGATGCTTGAACTAGCGAATTTACCAGGATCTGGACAAACTTATTTATGGGATGGAAGAACAGGAGAAAAATTTGATAGACCGGTTACAGTTGGAATAATCTACATGCTAAAACTTCATCATTTAGTTGAAGACAAAATTCATGCAAGATCTACAGGACCTTACAGTTTGGTTACACAACAACCACTCGGTGGTAAAGCGCAATTAGGTGGACAAAGATTTGGTGAAATGGAAGTGTGGGCACTTGAAGCATATGGTGCATCATATACATTACAGGAAATTTTAACTGTTAAATCTGATGATGTTGCAGGAAGAGTTAAAGTTTACGAAACTATAGTTAAAGGTGAAGAGAACTTTGAATCTGGAATACCAGAGTCGTTTAACGTTTTAGTTAAAGAGATTAAATCATTAGCATTAAATGTGGAGCTTAATTAATGAAAAAAGAATTAACAGATCTATTTAAGGGCAGCGAAATTTCAGAAGCTCAAAATTTTAATAGCATTAAAATTTCACTTGCTAGCCCAGAGAAAATTAAATCTTGGACATTTGGTGAAATTAAAAAGCCTGAAACAATTAATTATAGAACGTTTAGACCTGAAAAAGATGGTTTGTTCTGTGCAAGGATTTTTGGACCAATAAAAGATTATGAGTGTTTATGCGGTAAGTATAAACGAATGAAATTTAGAGGAATTATATGTGAGAAATGTGGTGTTGAGGTTACAAAATCAAATGTAAGAAGAGAAAGAATGGGCCACATTAATCTTGCTACACCGGTAGCACATATTTGGTTCTTAAAGTCTCTTCCAAGTAGAATTGCTTTAGCAGTTGATATGAAATTAAAGGAAATAGAGAGAGTTCTTTATTTTGAAAATTTTATAGTAATAGAACCAGGTTTAACTGGTTTACAAAAAAATCAACTTCTTAATGAGGAAGAATTAGCAAAATATCAAGACGAATTTGGTGAAGAAAGTTTTACAGCAGGAATAGGAGCAGAAGCCGTTCTTGAAATGTTAAAAAATTTAGATCTAGAATTAGAAAGAAAAAATCTTGTAAACTTTATTAAAGAAACTAAATCAAAAGTAAATGAAGAAAGAGCAATTAAAAGATTAAAACTAATAGAATCATTTATTGAAACTGGTCAAAAACCTGAATGGATGATTATGACTGTGGTTCCAGTTATACCACCTGAATTAAGACCTTTAGTCCCTTTAGATGGGGGGAGATTTGCAACTTCAGATCTTAACGATTTATACAGGAGAGTAATCAATAGAAATAATAGATTAAAAAGATTAATGGATCTTAAAGCTCCAGATATTATTGTAAGAAATGAAAAAAGGATGCTTCAAGAATCGGTAGATGCTCTATTTGATAACGGTAGACGAGGCAGGGTAATAACAGGAACAGGTAAGCGACCACTTAAATCTCTTGCTGAAATGTTAAAAGGTAAACAAGGAAGATTTAGACAAAATCTTTTAGGTAAACGAGTTGATTATTCAGGAAGATCAGTAATTGTTGTTGGTCCAGATTTGAAACTCCATGAGTGTGGTTTACCGAAAAAAATGGCTTTAGAATTATTTAAACCATTTTTATATGCAAGATTAAATAAATTAGGCTTAGCTTCAACAATTAAACAAGCTAAAAAATTAGTTGAAAAAGAAACAAATGCAGTTTGGGATGCTTTAGAGTTAATAGTTAGAGAGCATCCGGTACTTTTAAATAGAGCGCCAACACTACATAGGCTTGGAGTTCAAGCGTTTGAGCCTAAGTTAATTGAAGGAGATGCAATTGAATTACACCCTTTAACTTGTGCAGCGTTTAATGCTGACTTCGATGGTGACCAAATGGCAGTTCACGTTCCATTGAGTTTAGAAGCTCAATTAGAGGCAAGAATATTAATGCTATCCACAAATAATATTCTTTCTCCATCAAATGGTAAACCAATTATTGTTCCAAGTCAGGATATGATTTTAGGAATTTACTACCTGTCACAAGAACCTATATCTGACAAACCAGCTGGATACTTTACAAATTCAGATCAAATTGAATTTGCACTATCTTCTGGTCAAATAAATGTGCACAGCACAATTATTTCAAGATTTGAGACTGTAGATGATCAAGGTAATAAAAAAATGGAAAAATATACCTCTACAGCAGGAAGATTTTTATTGGCTAATTTACTACCTAAAAATAGTAACATTAAGTTTTCTTTGGTAGATAGATTATTACCTAAAAAAGTAGTTTCAGAAATAATTGATCTTGTATTTAGATTTTGTGGTCAAAAAACAACTGTAATTTTCTGTGATAAGCTTAAAGATTTAGGATTTAAACATGCATTTAAAGCAGGAATTTCGTTTGGAAAAGACGATCTTGTAATCCCTGAAAATAAAACTCAATTAATTGATGATACTAAGAAATTAATTGCAGATTATGAAACTCAATATGCTGAAGGTTTAATTACAAGAGGTGAAAAATACAACAAAGTTGTTGATGCTTGGTCTAAGTGTACAGATAAAGTTGCTGGAGAAATGATGAAAGGTATTTCAGCTACAGAAAAAACAGACGAAGGATTGAAAATAAATTCTGTATTTATGATGGCAGATAGTGGAGCTAGAGGATCTGCTGCTCAAATGAAACAATTAGCTGGTATGAGAGGTTTGATTGCTAAACCTTCAGGTGAAATTATTGAAAGTCCAATTATCTCAAACTTTAAAGAGGGATTAACTGCTTTGGAGTATTTCAACTCAACACACGGAGCTAGAAAAGGTTTAGCAGATACAGCGCTGAAAACAGCTAGTTCTGGATATTTAACGAGAAGACTTTGCGATGTAGCTCAAGATTTAACGGTCACTAAAAAAGCTTGTGACTGTAAAAATCCAGGATTTATCGAACTTTCTGAAATTTTAGAAGGTGGTAATGTAGTAGTTAGCCTTTCTGAAAGAGCGCTTGGTAGAGTTACATTTGATGAGGTTAAACATCCTTTAACTGGTGAAGTAATAATCAAAAAACAAACCATGATTGATGAGGCTGGATGTGATAAAATTGATGCTGCAGGAGTAAAATCAATAAAAGTTTACTCGGTAATGACTTGTGGTTCAAAAGAAGGTGTTTGTGCTACTTCTTACGGAAGAGATTTGTCTAGAGGTAAAATGGTTCACGTTGGTGAAGCTATTGGAATGATTTCTGCACAGTCAATCGGTGAACCAGGAACACAGTTAACAATGAGAACTTTCCACGTAGGTGGAACTGCTTCTGTTAAACAGGATTCACAAATTGTAACTAAAAATGAAGGAACATTAAAAATAATAAACTCAAATATCTTAGAGGACTCTAAAAAGAATTTAATTGTAATGGGTAGAAACACTCAACTTTCTATAGAGGATGACAAAGGAGTTCAGATAGCAGTTTATAAAGTTGCATATGGATCAAGATTATTTTTTAATAATGGTGATAAAGTAAAAGCTAATACCAAAATATGTGAATGGGATCCTTACACTACTCCAGTGATTGCAGAAAAAAGTGGTACAGCTAGTTATGTAGATCTAATTGACGGTGTTTCAATTCAAGAAACTACTGACGATGCAACAGGAATTTCTTCTAAATCAGTAATTGATTGGAGAGGTCAATCAAAAAGCACTGATTTAAAACCTAGAATTACTTTAAGGGATGAAAAAGGAAATGTGATTAAAAAAGCGGATGATAATGAAGCTAGATATTATTTAGTACCAGATTCGATTTTATCAATTAAGGATGGTCAAAAAGTTTATGCGGGTGATGTAATTGCAAGACTACCTAAAGAAACAACAAAAACAAAAGATATTACTGGAGGTCTTCCAAGAGTTGCTGAGCTATTTGAAGCTAGAAAAGCTAAGGACAGTGCGATCATTGCAGAAAATGATGGTAGTGTTGTTTTTGGTAAAGAGGTAAGAGGTAAACAAAGAGTATCTATTCTTCCTGAAGATGGATCAGAACCTTCAAATTATTTAATTCCAAAAGGTAAACATATCAATTTCAATCCTGGTGAAAAAATTCAAAAAGGAGAATATCTTCTAGATGGACAACCATTGCCACATGATATTTTAAGAATTTTAGGTATTAAAGAATTAACGGAATACTTTGTTAACCAAGTTCAAGAAGTTTATAGATTACAAGGTGTAATCATAAATGATAAGCATATTGAAACTATTTTAAGACAAATGCTTAAAAAAGTTGAAGTAAAAGTGTCAGGTGACTCAAGTTATTTACCTGGTGAAGTGATTGATAGAATTAAGTTTGATAATACAAACGAAAAATTAGTTGCTGAAGGCAAAACCCCTGCTGTTGGTGAGAGAGTTCTAATGGGTATAACTAAAGCTTCACTTCAAACTGAATCGTTTATTTCAGCAGCTTCGTTCCAAGAAACTACAAGAGTGCTAACAGATGCTGCAATTAAAGGAAAAGTTGATCCATTAAATGGTCTAAAAGAGAATGTAATTGTTGGAAGATTAGTTCCAGCAGGTACTGGTAATATTAAAAATAGATGGAACAATAAAGCTCTAGAAGATGATAATAATTTCTTAGCAGAGCAGGATAAAATAGAAGCCGCAGAACCTGAAGAAACACAAGCAAATCAGTAAAAAAATCGCCTAAAAATTGCAGTTTTAGTTTGACAAAGGCCTATTAATAAGTAATTTGGCGATGTTTTTGGTTGGAATGTAGTGCTTCTAACAGCACTAAACGCTGCCACAAAATAACCTGTCAGTTATTTTCATCTAAAAATAAATTAACTAATTTTATAAAAAATTTATGCCAACTATTAATCAGTTGTTAAGAAAAAAAAGAGTTAAACCAGCTGCAAGGAATAAAGTTCCTGCTTTACAAAAACAACCTTTAAAGAGAGGTGTTTGTGTAAAAGTTTATACAACAACTCCTAAAAAACCAAACTCTGCATTAAGAAAAGTTGCTAGAGTGAGATTGTCAAATGGATTTGAAGTTACAGCTTATATTCCTGGTGAAGGTCATAATCTACAAGAACACTCGGTAGTACTGATTAGAGGTGGAAGGGTAAAAGATTTGCCAGGTGTTCGTTATCATATTCTAAGAGGTAATTTAGATACGCAAGGTGTTGCAAATAGAAAACAAAGAAGATCTTTATATGGAACCAAAAAAGGTAAATAATGTCTAGAAAAAAAACTCAACCAAAAAAAAATGTAGTTCCAGATCCAAAATTTAAATCAACTATCATTCCAAAATTAATCAACAACATCATGTACGATGGTAAAAGAGGTATTGCTGCTAAAATAGTTTATGATGCTATCGATAAAATTAAAACAAAAACGAAAGATGAGCCAATTAATATTTTTAATGAAGCAATTAATAATATCAAACCAACAGTAGAAGTTAGATCTAGAAGAGTAGGTGGTGCAACTTATCAAGTTCCTGTTGAAGTAAAAAGTAAAAGGGCTCAAGCCTTAGCAATTAGATGGTTAGTAGAATCAGCACGAAAAAGAAAAGATAAACATATGGCAGATAAAATTTTTAATGAGCTTTATGATGCTTATGAAAAAAAAGGTGCTGCCGTTAAAAAAAGAGAGGATGTGCACAAAATGGCAGAGTCTAATAAGGCATTTGCTCATTTTAGGTGGTAATAAAATATGGCTAGAACTCATTCATTAGATAAATACAGAAACATTGGGATCATGGCCCATATAGATGCTGGTAAAACAACCACTACAGAAAGAATTTTATATTACACAGGTAAAAGTCATAAAATAGGTGAAGTACACGATGGTGCAGCAACCATGGATTGGATGGAGCAAGAACAAGAAAGAGGTATTACAATTACTTCTGCGGCAACTACTTGTTTTTGGAATGATCACAGAGTTAACATAATAGATACTCCAGGTCATGTAGACTTTACTATTGAAGTAGAGAGATCTTTAAAAGTTTTAGATGGTGCAGTAGCTGTTTTTGATGGAGTAGCAGGTGTAGAACCACAATCTGAAACTGTATGGAGACAAGCCGATAAGTATAAAGTACCAAGAATTTGTTTTGTAAACAAATTAGACAGAACAGGTGCTGATTTCTTTAGATGTGTTGAAATGATTAAAGATAGATTAGGTGCTAAGCCATTAGTATTACAAGTTCCTATTGGAATTGAAGCTTCTTTAACTGGGGTTGTTGATTTAGTTAAAATGAAAGCTCAAGTTTGGAAAAATGAGGCTTTAGGTGCAGAATGGGAATACAAAGATGTTCCTGATGATCTTAAAGAAATAACTGAAAAGTACAGAACAGAATTAATCGAAACTGCTGTAGAACAAGATGAAAAATTAATGGAATCTTACTTAAATGGAGACGAAATTAATGAGGAAGATTTAGTTAAATGTATAAGGAAAGGAACATTGAATTTTAGTTTTGTTCCAATTTTAACTGGATCTGCTTTTAAAAATAAAGGTGTTCAGCCTTTACTAGATGCAGTTGTGAACTACTTACCAAGTCCAGTTGATATTGGTTCAATTAAAGGAACAAAAGTTGGATCAGAAGATGAAATAGAAATGAAATTTGATGATGGTTCATCTTTTTCTGGTTTAGCATTTAAAGTTGCAAACGATCCTTTTGTTGGTTCTTTAACATTCGTTAGAATTTATTCTGGTACAATTAAGTCTGGAACAGCCGTATACAACTCTTCATCTGATAAGGAAGAAAGAGTTGGTCGTATGCTTTTAATGCATGCTAATTCAAGAGAGGATATTAAAGAAGCTAATGCAGGTGATATCGTTTCACTAGCAGGATTAAAAAATACTATGACTGGACACACTTTATGTGACAAAGAAAATCCAGTGTTGTTAGAGCCAATGGAATTCCCAGAGCCAGTAATTGAAATTGCTGTAGAGCCAAAAACAAAAGGTGACCAAGAAAAAATGGGTGAAGCATTAGCAAGATTAGCCAAAGAGGATCCTTCATTTAGAGTTTCTTCAGATGAAGAGTCAGGTCAAACAATTATTAAAGGTATGGGTGAACTTCACTTAGATATTATTGTTGATCGAATGAAAAGAGAATTTAAAGTTGAAGCAAACGTAGGCGCTCCACAAGTTGCTTACAGAGAGACTATAGAAAAATCTGCTGAGTATGAATACATACATAAAAAACAAAGTGGTGGTGCCGGTCAGTTTGCTAAGGTTAAATTATTTGTTGAACCTCAAGAACCAGGAAAAGGAAGAGAAGTAGAAAGTGCTATTAAGGGTGGAGCTATTCCAAAAGAATTTATTCCTGGTGTTGAAAAAGGTATTGAAACTGTCTCTGATAGTGGAATTTTGGCAGGTTTCCCAATGATTGATTATAAAGTAACTATTGTTGATGGTTTACATCACGATGTTGACTCAAGCGTTTTAGCTTTTGAACTTGCAAGTAGAGCATGTTTTAAAGAAGCTTGCACTCAAGGTGGTTTAAAACTTTTAGAACCAATAATGAGAGTAGAAGTTGTTACTCCTGAAGATTATATGGGTGATGTTATTGGAGATTTAAATAGTAGAAGAGGTCAAATTAGCACTCAAGAACAAAGAGGAAATGCCACTGTAATTACAGCTATGGTTCCTCTAGCCAATATGTTCGGTTATATAAATAATCTTAGATCAATGTCACAAGGAAGAGCACAATATTCAATGTTCTTCGATCATTATTCTAAAGTTCCTCAAAACGTTCAAGACGAAGTAACTAAAAAGGTAGCAGGATAATGGAAAAGCAAAATATAAGAATTAAATTAAGAGCTTACGATAATAAGGTTCTAGACGCTTCTACAGAGGAAATTGTAAACACAGTAAAAAGAACTGGAGCTACAATTAAAGGACCTATTCCATTACCTACAAGAATCGAAAGATATACTGTATTAAGATCACCTCACATAGATAAGAAAAGTAGAGAACAATTTGAGTCAAGAACACACAAAAGATTAATCGATATTATTGAACCAACACCACAAACTGTAGAAGCTTTGATGAAACTCGATTTGGCTTCTGGTGTAGATGTGGAGATTAAAATTTAATTATGAGTGAGATAGCTTTATTAGGAAAAAAAATAGGAATGACGAGAGAATTCTATAAATCTGGTCAGTTAGTTCCTGTGACTGTGCTTAAGGTTGAAAAAGCTAGAGTTATCCAGGTTATTGAAGAGGAAAAAAGAGGATACAAAGCAGTTCAGCTTGGATATGGAAAAATTAAAAATTCAAAATTAACAAAAGCAATGAAGGGTGTTTTTTCTAAAAAAAATACAGAAGCTAAGAAAAAATTAAAAGAATTTAGAGTAAATGATACATCTGTTTACAAAGAAGGAAACGAGTTTGGTTTAGAAATATTCAAAGATATTAAATTTGTAGACACAAGATCAAAGACAATTGGTAAAGGTTTTGCAGGCGCTATGAAAAGACATAATTTTGGTGGTTTAAGAGCCAGTCATGGTGTTTCAATATCACACAGAGCACATGGTTCAACTGGGCATAGTCAAGATCCAGGAAAAGTTTTTAAAGGAAAAAAAATGGCTGGTCATATGGGTGACAAGCTAAGAACAATGCAAAATATTGAAATAATAAAAACGGACTTAGAAAATGAACTTCTTTACTTAAAAGGATCAATACCTGGTTCAAAAAATTCTGAAGTAATGGTTAAAAAATCAGTAAAAAATCTGAGTAAAATGACAATTGGTGAGAAACAAGCAGCTGCTGAAGAGGCTAAAAAAACACCTGAGAAAAAGAAAAAATAATGAAATTAGATAAAATTAGCATAGACGGTAAAAAAGATAGTATTGAAGTATTAGATAAGATTTTTTCTGCAAAAATTAACCATAAATTAGTTAGCGCTGTACTTTATAAAACAAATGCTAATTACAAAGGAAGACATGCCAAAACTAAACAACAAAATGAGGTAAAAGGACCAACTTCAAAAATATATGCTCAAAAAGGGACTGGTGGTGCAAGGCACGCTAGTAGAAAAGCTCCTATATTTGTTGGCGGTGGTATTGCTCATGGACCAAAAGGTGAATTGGCTTATAAAAAAAGAAAACTAAACAAAACTGAGAAAAAACAAAGCGTAGCTTCATTAATTACCGAAAAAAATAATAATAAAAATTTATTAATCTTAAATGATTTTAGTTCTGAAATTAAAAAAACAAAAGAGATGAACTCAATTATTAATAAACTTGAAATTACAAATTCACTAATAATTTTAGATAAAAATTCTAAAGAAAAAATTGAAAAATCAGTAAGAAATATTCCAAATGTTAAAGTTACAGATGTAAATCATTTCAGCGCTTATGATATTATTAAATTTAAAAAAGTAGTTTTCACAGAAAGCTCTGTAAAAGAACTAGAAAAGAGATATTTATAATATGGAAAAAATTCATTTATACGACAAAATTCTTTCTCCAGTGGTTACTGAAAAATCAACTAACTTATCTGAACTAAATAAAATTGTATTTAAAGTTCCAGATGGTGCAAATAAGAAAAACTTAAAAAAGAATATTGAAAAAATATTTAAAGTTAATGTGACAAAGATAAATATTATTAACAAACAGAACAGAACAAAAGTTACCAGGGGTAGAAAAGTAAAAGTATCTGGATATAAAAAAGCAATAATTACTTTAAAAAAAGGTCAGAGCATTGATCTAACAACAGGAATTTAATAAATGGCATTAAAAACTTTTAAACCATATACAAAATCTACTAGAGGTACTATTTTAGTCGATAGAACTGGTTTATGGAAAGGTAAACCATTCAAGACCTTAGTTTCACCTAAAAATGCGATGAAAGGTAGAAATAATAATGGTCATATTACCTCTATTAATAGAGCTGGTGGACATAAAAAAATGTACAGACATGTGGATTTTTATCGAAAAAAATTCGACATGGAAGCTACAGTTGAAAGAATAGAGTATGATCCAAATAGATCATGTTACATCATGTTAGTTAAATTTGAGGATAATACGCATGCATACTTCTTAGCACCACAAAAAATTAAAGTTGGAGATAAAGTTGAAAGCGGTTCTAAAAAAGAAATTAAAGTAGGTAATTGTATGCCATTGCAAGACATTCCAGTGGGTATAAATATACATAATGTCGAGATACAACCAGGTGGTGGTGGAAAAATCGCTAGAGCTGCTGGCTCATCAGTTACTATTAGTGGTCTGGATGGAAACTATAGTTTAATAAAATTAGCCTCAGGTGAAGTTAGAAAAATAGATTCAAGAGCCTTGGCTACTATTGGGATTTTAAGTAATCCAGATCAAAAAAATATAAAAATAGGAAAAGCAGGTAGATCAAGATGGTTGGGCAGAAGACCTCATACAAGAGGTGTTGTTAAAAACCCAGTTGATCACCCACATGGAGGTGGTGAAGGTAAATCAGCTGGAGGGAGACATCCAGTATCACCTACAGGACAATCAGCTAAAGGTTTAAAAACCCGAGATAATAAGAGAACAGATAAATTTATAGTTAAGAGAAGAAATAAGAGGAAGGATACTAAGTAATGGCTAGAGCAGTTTGGAAAGGTCCGTTTGTAGAAGAAAGCTTGATGAAGAAAGTGGACAAGTATAAAGATGATCCAAAGAAAATTCCTATTAAAACTTGGTCAAGAAAATCTACAATTTTACCAGACTTTGTAGGGGTAAGTTTCCAAATTTATAATGGGAAAAAATTTATACCAATAACTGTTTCAGAAGATATGGTTGGACATAAATTAGGTGAGTTTGCACCAACAAGAACGTTCTTTGGTCATACACCAGCTGATAAAAAAGCTAAACCAGCAACAGCAGAGAAGAAATAACTATGGGCAAGAAAAAGAAAATAGATAAATCTAACGATAAAACAGTTAAGTCTGTTAACAACGGTATTAGATCAAGTGTGAGAAAACTAAATCCAATACTAAAAAGCATTGTTGGCAAAAAAGTTGATGTTGCAATTAGAGATTTACAGTTTTCAGAAAAAAGAGTTACTAGAGATGTTAGAAAAACTATCAGCTCTGCAGTTGCTAATGCTGAAAATAATTTTCAATATGATATTGATAAATTAATTGTTAAAGAGGCATATTGTGGAAAAAAAATAGTTATGAAAAGATTTAGACCAAGAGCCAAAGGAAGAGCGGCACCAATATTAAAACCTTGGTCGACTGTTACAATAATTTTATCAGAAGCAAAACAAATGGAGAAGCATGGGGCAAAAAGTTAATCCTGTAGGTTTTAGATTAGGTGTCAACAGAGGATGGGACTCTGTATGGTATGCTAAGAAAAAAGATTTTGGAAATTATCTAATCGAAGATTTTAAAATTAGAGAATATATCAAGAAAAATGTAATTAATTCTGGTGTATCCAAGGTAATGATCGAAAGAACATCTAATAAATGTTATGTTACTATCTATACCTCTAGGCCTGGATTTGTGATTGGAAAAAAAGGAAGTGATATAGACAAAATTAAAAATAATCTTTCAAAATTCACAACAAATGAGGTTAATCTAAATATTAAAGAAGTTAAAAAACCTGAAACTAATGCTTATTTAGTAGCTGAAAACATAGCTCAGCAGCTTGTTAAAAGAATTTCTTATAGACGAGCCATGAAAAGAGCAATGCAATCATGTATTAGATTGGGAGCGAAAGGGATTAAAGTTTCAGTAAGTGGAAGACTTGGTGGAAACGAAATAGCGAGAACAGAATGGTTAAGAGATGGAAGTATTCCATCACACACTTTAAGAGCTGATATAGATTATGCAGAAGCAGAGGCACTTACAACTTATGGAATTATTGGAATTAAAGTTTGGATTTATAAAGGTGAAGTTTTTGCTAGAGAATTTAGCCAAGAAACAAATAAAGTAACACCTAAGGAAGGTAAACAATAATGCTTCAACCAGTAAGAACAAAATGGAGAAAAGCTCATAAAGGTAGAATTCATGGCAATGCTACAAGAGCAAGTACAATTAATTATGGTGCTTACGCATTAAAAGCCTTACAGCCTGAAAGAGTTACCGGAAAACAGATTGAAGCTGCAAGAGTTGCTTTAACAAGACACATGAAAAGACAAGGAAGAGTTTGGACAAGAATATTTCCAAATATACCAGTTTCAAAAAAACCAATCGAGGTCAGAATGGGTAAAGGAAAGGGTTCACCGGAGTACTTTGCATGTAGAGTAAAACCAGGAAGAATATTATTTGAAGTTGATGGTGTTTCTGAACAAATTGCAAAAGAAGCTTTGTACAAAGCATCAGCAAAATTACCGATTAAAACTAAAACAATTAAAAGATTTGCATAATGAAAAAACAAGAAATTAAAAAATTATCAAAGGACGAAATTGTGAAAAACATCGATAAGCTTAAAAAAGATCTTTTTAATTTCAGATTTCAAAAAATGAATTCACAAGTAACAAACCCAGCTAAAATTGGGGAAACAAGAAAAACAATAGCAAGATTAAAAACAATTTTAAAAGGAAAAGCAAATGCCTAAAAAAATACTTACAGGAGTTGTTATAAGCGATAAACCAAATAAAACAGTTACTGTCATGGTAGAACGTAAATATTCTCACCCAGTTCTAAAAAAAGTAATCAGAGTTAGAAAAAACTATAACGCTCACGATGAAAATAATAAGTTCAAAACTGGTGACAAAGTTTCAATTATTGAGAGCAAACCTTTTTCTAAAAATAAAAAATTTCAAGTTATGGAGAATACAAAGTAATGATTGGTGTTCAAACTGAGTTGCTGGTAGCTGACAATACTGGTGCAAAAAGAATTGAGTGCATTAAAGTATTGGGTGGATCGAAAAGAAGATACGCTAGTATTGGTGATACAATTGTAATTGCAGTTAAAGAAGCAATGCCAAAAGGAAAAGTTAAAAAGGGATCTGTTCATAAAGCAGTAGTTGTAAGAGTTAAAAAAGGAATACATAGAAACGATGGTTCTAAAGTAAGATTTGATAACAATGCAGCTGTTTTAGTTGACGACAAAGGAGAGCCAGTAGGAACAAGGATTTTTGGTCCAGTTACAAGAGAATTAAGAAGCAGAGGTCAAATGAAAATCATTTCTTTGGCACCGGAGGTTTTGTAATGATTAAAAAAGGTTTGAAAGTAAGAGTTTTAACTGGAAAAGATAAGAAAAAAGAAGGTGAAGTTATTGAAATTGATAGAGCTAATAACAGAGCAAAGGTCAAAGAAATAAACATGGTTAAAAAACACGTTAAAACAACAAAAGAGAAAAAAGGTGGAATTTTTCCAAAGGAAAGTTTCATTCATATTTCTAACTTAAAACTAATTGATGAAAAAGCAGCTAAGAAAAAAGAGGCTAAAAAATAATGACACCAAGATTAAAAGAAATGTTCAATAAAGAAATTCAGCCTGCATTAAAAAATCAATTTGGTTTTAAAAATATTTATATGACTCCAAGAATTGAGAAAGTTGTATTAAATATGGGCCTTGGCTTAGATGCTACAGATTCTAAGATTTTAAAATCATGCGAAGAGGATATGGCTAAAATTACTGGACAAAAACCGGTTACAACAAAATTTAAAAAATCAGTAGCTAATTTTAAAACCAGAAAAGGATCAAATGCTGGTTTAAAGGTAACATTAAGAAAAAATAAAATGTATGAATTCTTAGATAGATTAGTGAATATAGCATTACCAAGGATTAAAGATTTTAGAGGTTTGTCATCGAAAGGCTTTGATAAATTCGGTAATTATACATTTGGAATTAAAGAGCATATAATTTTTCCAGAAGTAAGCTTTGATAGAGCAGACAAAGTTAGAGGTTTAGATATAGTAATAGTTATTAAAGCAAAAAATAAAGAGCATAGTTTTGCATTACTAGAAAAAATGAATTTTCCATTTATTAAAAAAGGAGATAACTAAACATGGCAAAGTTAAGCGCTGTTAATAAAAATAAAAAAAGGATTAAGCTATCTGATAGGCTTTATAAGAAAAGACAAGGATTAAAGAAGATTGTAATGGATAAAAAAATACCATTAGAAGAAAGATTTAAAGCGCAACAAAAATTGTCTAAGCTGCCAAGAAACTCAGCTAAAACAAGAGTTATGAATAGATGTGAGATAACAGGCAGACCTCATGGTGTTTATAGAAAATTAAAGATTTCAAGAATTGCATTAAGACAATTAGGATTACAAGGAAAGATACCAGGCTTAGTTAAATCTAGCTGGTAGAAAGGAAAATTATGAGTTTAAGTGACCCAATAGGAGATATGATTGCAAGAGTGAAGAACGCTCAAGCTAGAAATCATAAAAAAGTAGAATTACCTTCATCTAATTTTAAAACAAAAATTGCAGATATACTTAAAAATGAAGGTTTTATAAAAGATTTTAAAGTTAGTTCTGAGGAGAAAAAACCAATTTTATCATTAGAACTAAAGTACCATTCAGGTAATCCAGTAATTAGTGCTTTTGAAAGAGTATCAAAACCTGGAAGAAGAATTTTTTCATCTGCCAATAGCTTACCTAAAATAAATAATGGGTTAGGAATTGCTATTGTTTCAACTCCAAAAGGAGTAATGACTGATATAGATGCAAGAAAACAAAAAGTTGGTGGCGAAATAATTTGTAAGGTATTTTAATGTCAAAAATTGGTAAAATAAATATATCTATCCCTGAAAAAGTAAAAGTTGCTTTAGCTGGAAATATTATAAATATAGAGGGGCCTTTAGGGAAAAAATCAATCAATGTTGATCTAGAAATGTTTAATTTAGATATTATTGAAGGAAAAGAAATTTCTATTAAACCAAAAAAAGTAGATCAAAACTCAAAAAGACTTTGGGGTATGAATAGAAGTTTAATCAATAATGCTGTCATTGGATCCAGCACAGGTTATGAAAAAACTTTAGAATTAGTTGGCGTTGGTTATAGAGCTGCGTTAAAAGGTAATCAGTTAAATTTACAATTGGGTTATAGTCACGACATTAATTTTGACATACCAGAAGGTATTAAAATTACTGTTGAAAAACAAACAACATTAAAAATCACAGGCTCAGATAAGCAGTTAGTTGGTGAAGTTGCTTCTAAAATTAAAACATTTAGAAAAATCGAACCTTATAAAGGCAAAGGTGTTAGAGAAAAAGGTCAGTATGTTCTTAAAAAAGAAGGAAAGAAAAAATAATGAAACTAAACACTAGTATAAGAAAAAGATTTAGAGTTAGCAATAAAGTCAAAAGAGTTGCTTCGAAAGATAGATTTAGATTAAGTATTTCTAGATCATCAAAAAATATTTCGGCTCAAATAATTGATGACACGAAAAATGTAACCTTGTTATCAGCTTCATCTGTAGAAAAAGATCTTAGATCAGCAGATAAAGTTAATAAAACTGAACTATCTAAATTGGTTGCCCAAAAATTAGCTAAAAAAGCACAAGAGAAAAAAATTACTAAAATTTATTTTGATAGAGGTTCTTACAAATTCCACGGTAGAATTAAAGTTTTTGCAGAAACTCTAAGAGAAAACGGGATGGAATTTTAATTATGGAAAATTTAAAAGATAAAAAAACTGACGATATATTAGAAAAATTAGTCCACATTAATCGAATTACTAAAGTTGTTAAGGGTGGAAGAAGATTTGGATTTTCTGCGCTTGTAGTAGTAGGAAATCAAGCAGGTAAAATTGGTGTAGCTCACGCAAAAGCTAAACAAGTACCTGACGCCATAAAAAAAGCAAATGAAATGGCAAGAAGAAAACTTACTCATATACCATTAAGAGAAGGCAGAACGATACATCATGATGTTAAGGCAAAAGATGGCTCGGGTAGAATAGTGTTAAGAGCTGCTTCTAAGGGAACAGGTATTATTGCAGGTGGTCCTGTTAGGGCAGTATGTGAAGTTTTAGGAGTAAAAGATATTGTTGCTAAATCTATGGGAACTTCTAATGCGCACAATGTTATTAGAGCTACAATGAAAGCATTAATGAAACAAAGTTCACCAAAACAAATATCAGCAATAAGAAATAAAAAAATTTCTGAAATAATTGAAAAAAGAGGATAATGATTAATTTAAATAACAGAGAAAAAATCAATAAATCTAAAATAAGGGTTGGAAGAGGAATTGGTTCTGGTAAAGGCAAAACATCAGGTAGAGGTGTTAAAGGTCAAAAATCAAGATCTGGAGTAGCTATAAAAAGTTTTGAAGGTGGTCAAATGCCATTGTACAGAAGACTTCCAAAAAGAGGTTTTAACCCAATTTCAAAAGATAGTGTTGCAATTTTAAATCTGGATAAGATTCAATCTTATATTGACAAAAAAAGTATTAATCCAAACGAAGTATTAAACTCAGGATTATTAAAAAAACTTAAGTTAATAAATAAAAACTCAAAAAAATTAAAAATTTTAGGAACTGGTGAAGTAAAAGATAAAATCAATATTGAAGCCGATCTAGCCTCTAAATCAGCAATAGAAAAATTAGAAAAAATTGGTGGATCTATTCAATTAAAAAAATAGTTTGTTTATATGAGCGCATCATCGTCAACAAATGATTTAAGAAATAGAATTATATTTACTATTTTAATTTTAGCCGTTTATAGATTTGGAACTTTTGTACCTTTACCAGGTATAGACCCTGAACAATTGAAAATAATGATGGAAGGGAATCAAAAAGGATTGCTAGGCATGTTTAATGTTTTTGCAGGAGGTGCAGTTAGTAGAATGGCAATATTTGCATTAGGTATAATGCCTTACATTTCTTCAGCAATTATAGTTCAACTTTTGACAGGTGTTTCAGATTATTTTAAAAATCTAAAAGCTCAAGGTGAGACAGGAAGAGCTAAAATTACACAAATTACAAGATATGGAACAGTGTTACTTGCAACAGTACAAGGATATGGTTTATCTGTTGGTTTAGAGTCTTCTGCTGATTTAGTAATTAATCCAGGGGCCTTTTTTAAAATAACTACTGTTACAACCATTGTAGCAGGAACAATATTTTTAATGTGGTTGGGAGAACAAATCACCCAAAGAGGTATTGGTAACGGTATATCGTTAATAATTTTTGCTGGTATTGTAGCAGAAATTCCAAGAGCTTTAGTTACAACTTTTGAATTAGGTAGAACTGGTGCAGTTTCAACATTTATGATTCTAGCAATATTTGTTCTATTAATAGCTACAATTCTTTTTGTTGTTTTTATGGAAAGAGCATTACGAAAAATTCTGATTAATTATCCTAAAAGACAAATGGGTAATAAAATGTATGGAGGAGAATCATCACATTTACCTTTAAAGATAAATCAGGCCGGAGTAATTCCAGCAATTTTTGCTTCTGCACTATTATTATTACCAGTAACATTCTCAAATTTTTCATTTTCTAATAATGAAACATTTTTAAACTTGAGCTCTTATTTTACCCAAGGACAACCTCTTTATATGCTGCTGTATGCATCAGGAATAATTTTTTTCACTTTTTTTTATACTTCTATAACATTCAATCCAACCGAAACTGCTGAGAATCTTAGAAAGTATGGTGGATTTGTACCAGGAATTAGACCAGGTGAAAGTACAGCGTTGTATATTGAAAATATTTCAACAAAATTAACTACGATTGGCGCTCTATATTTAACTCTAGTTTGTTTGATGCCAGAATTTTTAATTGCAAACTATCCAATACCTTTTTATTTAGGTGGTGCATCTATATTAATTGTTGTTGTAGTAGCCATCGATACTGTAACACAAATACAAACAAGATTAATGAGTTCACAATACGAACAACTTATTAAAAAAACAAAATTTGGTAAGTAAGTGAATATAATTTTATTTGGACCTCCTGGTGCTGGAAAAGGTACTCAGTCTAAATATTTAGTAAATAAATTAAATGCTTTTCAGATTTCAACAGGTGATCTGTTAAGAAAAGAAATAAAAGAAAATTCAGACATTGGCAAAGCTATAACTAATGATATGGAGAATGGAAAATTTGTAAGTGATGATATTGTTAATAAACTAATAGAAAATTTAATATTCGATCCTCAAAAAAAAAATAAATTAATCTTTGATGGATATCCTCGATCATTAAGTCAGGCTAAAAATTTAGAAGTGTTACTTGAAAAATCAAATCAGAGCATAGATTTAATTTTATTTCTAAAAGTTGATAAAGAAACAATTCTTAAAAGGCTTGAGAAGAGAAAAATTATCGAAAATAGGTCTGATGATGATGTTCATACGATAGTTAAAAGGTATGAGAAATACATGGAAATAACTCAACCAGTTCTAAATTTCTACTCTCAGAATCCAAATTTTAAGAAGATTGATGGAGGCTTAGAAATTGAAGAAATAACAAGGAAAATAGACGCTTTTATCAATGTATAAGACGTTGACTTTGATTAATCTTCTTATATAAAAGGCACAATTTATCACAAAAATTATGGCTCGTATCGCAGGTATAAACATTCCACAGAATAAACTTGTTCATATAGGATTAACTTATATTTATGGAATTGGTGATAAGTTCTCACAGCAAATTTGTTCATCTTTAGAAATTCCAAGAGCTAAAAGAGTAAATGAATTAACTGACGAAGAGATTTTAAAAATAAGAGAATACATCGATCAAAACTTTAAAGTAGAAGGTGATTTAAGAAGAGATTATTCATTGAGTATTAAAAGATTAATTGATCTAGCTTGTTATAGAGGTACAAGACATAGAAAAAAATTACCTGTTAGAGGTCAAAGAACTAGATGTAATGCAAGAACAAGAAAAGGAAAAGCAATCGCTATTGCTGGAAAAAAATTAACCCCAACTAAAAAATAGTTATGGCTAAAACTGATAAGGTTGAGAATAAAGATCAGAAGGTGGAAAAGTCTACTAAGAAAAGTGTAAAAAGTTCTTATTCAAAAAAAAAGAAAGTTAAGAAAAATATTTTAAATGGAATTGCATATGTACAATCAACATTTAATAATACTATTATCTCAATTGCTGATACAAATGGAAACGTGATTTCATGGGCATCTGCTGGACAAAAAGGGTTCAAGGGATCAAGAAAGTCAACCCCTTACGCAGCACAGATAGCAGCTGACTCTGCAGCCTCGAAAGCTCTTGAGTACGGAATGAAAACTTTGTCCGTTGAAGTCAAAGGACCTGGATCAGGAAGAGAAACAGCTTTAAGAGCATTGCAAGCTAGAGGATTTAAGATTTTGTCAATTAAAGACACTACACCTATGCCTCATAACGGAACTAGACCACCAAAGAAAAGGAGAGTTTAATGGAAGTCGAAAATGTTAATGTAAAAAATTGGAAGTCATTAATTAAGCCATCTAAATTAGATGTTCAAATAAGTGATGACTTAACTCACGCAAAAATTATAGCTGAGCCTTTAGAAAAAGGTTATGGATTAACTTTAGGAAATTCTCTAAGAAGAATTTTATTATCATCTATAAGAGGAGCTGCTGTAACATCGATCCAAATTGATGGAGTTTTACATGAATTCACTTCAATAAAAGGCGTTAGAGAAGATGTTACTGACATCGTTTTAAACGTGAAATCTTTAGCATTAAAAAGTAACTCTGAGGGCACAAAAAAATTAATTTTAGACGCAAAAGGACCAGGAGAAATTAAAGCTTCAGATATAGCTCCAGTTACAGATGTTGAGATTTTAAATCCTGATTTAGTTATTTGTAACCTAGACGAAAATACTACTTTTCATATGGAGATGAATGTTAACACAGGTAAAGGATATGTTCCTGCAGAGCTAAACAAACCTGAAGAGCCACCATTAGGCCTTATTGCTATTGAC
The DNA here is from genome assembly GCA_902532645.1 of uncultured Pelagibacteraceae bacterium. Classification (GTDB taxonomy): domain Bacteria; phylum Pseudomonadota; class Alphaproteobacteria; order Pelagibacterales; family Pelagibacteraceae; genus Pelagibacter. Next base: position 49,104 of record CACAIU010000001.1, read on the forward strand.
TCACTTTATAGCCCAGTTAAAAAAGTTTCATATTCAGTAAGTACTGCTAGGGAAGGTAAAGCATTAGATTATGATAAGTTAATTATGGAAGTTGAAACTAATGGATCAATTTCTGCTGAAGATGCTGTAGCTTATTCAGCTAGAATTTTCCAAGATCAACTTAAAATGTTTATAAACTTTGATGAACCAGTTGAAGCTCCGGTAAAAGAAGTTTCTACAGAACCTGAATTTAACAAAAATTTACTAAGAAAAGTGGATGAGTTAGAGTTGTCAGTTAGATCAATGAACTGCTTAAAAAATGACAATATTATTTATATCGGTGACCTGGTTCAAAAATCTGAAGGTGAAATGTTGAGAACACCTAATTTTGGAAGAAAATCATTAAATGAAATTAAAGAAGTTTTAACAGGTATGTCTTTATATTTAGGAATGGAAATACCTAATTGGCCACCAGACAATATTGCAGAAATGTCTAAGAAATTGGAGGAAGCAATTTAATGAGACATGGTTTGGCAAATAAGAGGTTAAATAGAACATCAGAGCACAGAAAAGCTCTACTTAAGAATATGCTTAATTCTCTGATTAAGTATGAGCAGATTAAAACTACTTTGCCAAAAGCTAAATTTCTAAAACCTCAAGCAGATAAAATAATAACATTAGGTAAAAAAGAAACCTTACAGACAACTAAAATGTTGGTTTCCAAACTGCAAGACATTAAATCAGCTAATAAAGTTAAAAAAACACTTTCTAAAAGATATCAGAATAGAAAAGGTGGTTACACAAGAATCGTTAAGGCTGGATTTAGATATGGAGATAATGCACCAATGGCAATAATCGAATTTGTTGATAGAGATGTAGAAGCTAAGAGAGTTGATAAGCCGAAAAAAGATACAACTAAAGAAGCTCCAAAAACAGAAGATAAAAAACAAGCTACATCTTAAATCTAAAATCATGAAGAAATCTTACATCGTTGATTCAACGTGTAATGATATGCGTTTGGATAGATGGTTAAGATTAAAAATTGGTAAAATTCCACAAGGACTTATTGAAAAATATTTAAGAACAGGAAAAATAAAGTTAAATAGAAAGAAAGTTAAAAGTTTTTTTAAAGTAAAAACGAAAGATGAAATAAATATATTTAACATTGAATTTAAGGAAAAAATTCAACATAAAAAAATTAAGTTTTTACCATCAAAAGAAATTGTAAAATCAAATGAAGATCAAATTATTGATAACAACGACAATTTTGTTGTTATAAACAAAGCATCAGGCATATCAGTGCAAGGTGGGACCAAATCAAAAAAAAATCTAGTTGATATTTTTGCTAAAAGTGAAATTTTTGAGGGAACTAAACCATATTCTGTTCATAGATTGGATAAAGATACTTCTGGAGTTTTTATTATGGCTAAAAATAGAGAAAGCGCTCAATTGCTTACTTCTTTATTTAGACTAAGAAAAGTGCACAAAACTTATTTAGCTATCTGCCAAGGCGAAATTAATAAAAAAGCTGGCGTATGGGATGATGATTTAATTAGGTACGATAATGATAAAAAAATAATTGAAAAAGCAAAAACAATTTTCACAGTTATTGATAAAAATTCTGAAGCAAGTTTATTAGAATTAAAACCTATTACAGGACGAAAACATCAATTAAGAAAACAATTATATGCAATTGGAAATCCTATATTTGGTGATACAAAATATAAATTATCAAATTCTAATAAAGGAGTTAACAAAAATTTAATGTTACATTCATATCAAATAAAATTTAAAATTAATGACATAAAACATACTTATTCAGCATTGATGCCTGATTATTTTAAAAAACTTTTAAAATCTAAAAGACTTAGATTTTCAAATTTGAAATAAAATTTTTAATTAATATTTCACTTAGATTTGAGTAATCCTGATCAATGATATTTTTTAAATTGGTTACACCTTTATCAGAAATACCACATGGTATAATTTTTTTAAAATTTTCTAGATCATTATTTATATTTATTGCAAAACCATGATAGGCAATCCATTTGCTAACTCTGATACCTATAGCAGCAATTTTTTTAACCTCATTATTATATTTATGCCATATACCGATATTATCTTTATCTGGAAAAGTTTCTATTTTATAAAATTTTAAAGTTTGAATTATTGTTTTTTCAATAATTGTTATAAATTTTCTGATATCTTTTTTTTTCCTCAAATCTAAAACAAAATAACAAATCAATTGACCTGGTCCATGGTAAGTAATTTTACCACCTCGGTTCGTTTCTAATATTTTTATGGATTTATCAATAATTTCATTCTCTTTATAGGAAGTTCCTGCTGTAAAAATTTCATTATGCTCCAAAGTCCAAATTAATTCTTGTTCATTTTTTTCATACAAATCCTTTAATCTTGACTCTAGTATATTAATAGCATCAAAATAATTTACTGGTTTTATTGACTTTTTGATCTCTATGTTCATTTATAATTTGTATTATCTTTATTATGTATTAATAGTGCAAATCTAAATTATAGGTAGATTTATGTCTTTAACTAAAAAAACTAAAGATAAAAAAGTAAATTTTGAGTTCAATAAAGAATATATAAGAGTTGTTACTAGCAAAATAGCTAACAATGATGCTCAATTTATTACCAATTCATTTAATGAAATGCATCCTGCTGATGCCGCAGATATTATCGAACACCTTAGCGAAGGTGATAGAGAAAGTTTAATTAAACTAAATAATTTCAATATTGATCCAGAAGTTTTTGTTGAATTGAATGAGTCTATTCAATCAGAAATTATTACCTATTTATCTTCAGAATCTATAGTAAGTATTCTAAAAGGTTTAGAGTCTGACGATGCTATATCAATATTAGAAAATGTTCCTGAGGAGGATAAAAATGCCATACTTAGTTCTTTACCCCCTAAAGATAGATTTGCACTATTAGAAAGTTTAAGCTATCCAGAGGACACTGCTGCTAGACTTATGCAGCGTGAATTTACAGCTATACCAAGTAATTGGTCTGTAGGTCAAACAATTGACTATTTAAGAGAAAACAAAGATTTACCAGAAGAGTTTTTAGAAATTTTTATTGTCAATGAGGATTTTAAACCAATAGGTACTGTTCCTTCATCTAGAGTTTTGACAACACCTCGAGACACTAAAATGGCAACAGTTATGTCTGAATCTCAATTATTAATTCCTGTTGAAATGGATAAAGAGGAAGTTGCTAACTTATTTGAAAATTACAATTTGAATTCAGCGGCTGTTGTAGACAAAAACAATAAATTAGTTGGTATGATTATGAACGATGACGTTTTAACAGTCTTGAAAGAGGAAGCTGAGGAAGATGCTTTAAGATTAGCAGGGGTAGGGGATGAAGAAATTACTGATGGAGTAGTAAAAAAAACAAAGAGAAGATTCAATTGGCTTTTACTTAATTTATTTACTGCCTTTCTAGCAACATGGTGTATTAGTTTATTTGGAGCAACAATAGAACAAATGGTAGTATTAGCTTTCTTAATGCCTATTGTAGCTTCAATGGGTGGAAATGCTGGAATGCAAACACTTGCAGTTACAGTAAGAACTATTGCCACAAATGATTTAACTAAAAATAACTTTTCATCAAATGTATTTAAAGAATTTTCTATTGGTATTCTAAATGGAATTATATTTGCAGCAATAAGTGCTTTTGTTGTTCAGATATGGTTTCAAGATAGTATCCTTTCATTTATTATAGCAATATCAATGGTACTAACAATGATCATAGCTGGATTATTTGGTATATTAGTTCCCTTTACCTTAAAAAAAATGAATATTGACCCAGCGATTGCTTCAAGTGTTTTTGTGACGACGATTACAGATGTAATTGGTTTCGTTTCTTTTTTAGGTGTGGGAGCATATTTTTTATAAAATTATAGGTTATCAATTAATCTGACATTATTTAAATAATAAGCAATAAATAATCTTGAATTTTTATTTGTATTTGAAATTTTTAAATTTTTAATATTTCTTAGCTCTAAATAATCAATTTTAATTTTATAATTATTTTTTAATTCTTTTTTTTTAAGATTTAAAAAGCTTCTAATATTTTTCTTATTTTTAATATATTTTTTAATACTTACTAGTTTTTCATAAATTTTTGCTGCTATAACTAAATTTGGCTTATTTAAAAGAAAGTTTCTAGATGAAAGTGCTATATTATTCCTATCTCGAATTGTTTTACAAGGAATAATCTTAGTTTTGTATTTTTTTCCCAATTCTTTTTTTATCAAATATAGTTGTTGAAAATCTTTTTCTCCCATAAATATCTTTTTAGGCTTCACAATTTGAGTTAGTTCATTCATTACATCCAAAACGCCTTCAAAATGACCTTTTCTAAATTTGGCACACAAAATTTTATCTTTTTTTTGCAATGTAATTTTTGATTTTTTTTTATCTTTAAATATGTCTTTAAATTTAGGAAGATAAACAAAGTCAACTTTTTTGCTTTTTTTAAGAATTTTCAAATCATTCTCGATATTACGTGGATAGGATTTTAAATCTTTTTTGTTATTAAATTGTTTTGGATTAACAAAAATACTAACAATTGTTTTTTTACAAAGTTTATTTGATTTATTTATTAGAGATAAATGGCCTTTATGTATTCCACCCATAGTAGGTACAAAACCTAGGTCATTAAATGGCCTTATTGATTTAAATAATGATGTATTGTTTAATAAAATTTTCATTTGTATAAAAATATTTAATAAGTAAAACATTTAAATGATTAAACAAGCAATTATTCCTTTGGCTGGACTTGGAACTCGGTTACTACCATTAACAAGTGTTTTTGCTAAAGAACTCCTACCCATTAATGGAAGACCTGGAATTGAATATATTCTTGATGAATGTATTGAGGCAGGTATTAAAGAGATTGTATTTATTATCTCTATTAAAAAATTAATGATTAAAAAATATTTTTATAGTGATCAGTTTTATAAAAATATTATTAAAAAAAAAAAAGATTCTAGAATAATTAATGAATATAAAAAGATACTGAAATATAAAAATAGAATTAAGTTTGTTTTTCAAAACATTCCAAAGGGTACAGGCGATGCTGTCCTTAAAACACAAAAATATATTAAAAATAAGTATTTTTTAATGTTGTTACCAGATGATTTAATAATTAAAAAAAATTGTTCTAAGTCAATGATCAAGGTTCATAAAAAATATCAAGCGTCAGTTATGGCATCGATGAAAGTAAAAAAAAACAATGTTTCAAGATGGGGAATATATAAAATTAATAAAAAATTAAATAAAAGAAATTATGTTATAGATGGTGTTGTCGAAAAACCGTCAGTAAAAAAAGCTCCATCTAACAATGCTGTTATTGGAAGATATATATTACCACGTACAATTTTTAAAAAAATAAAAGCTCTTAAGCCTGGTAAAGGTAAAGAGATACATATTACTGATGCAATTCAGTTATTAATAAATGATAAAGAAAAATTTGTAGCTCATAATTTTGAAGGTAAATACCTTGATTGTGGAACAATGAGCGGCTATATCAATTCCTCAAATGAAATAGGTAAGATATGAAATTATGTATGATTGGTACTGGTTATGTTGGTTTAGTCAGTGGAGTTTGTTTTTCAGATTTAGGCAATGATGTTATATGTGTAGATAAAGATGTAAATAAAATAAATAATTTAAAAAAGGGGGTCATTCCAATTTATGAACCAGGCCTAGAGGAACTAGTTTTAAAAAATATTAAAAATAGAAGATTAAATTTTTCAACAAATTTAAAAGATTCAGTTAAACAGTCAGACATTATTTTTATTTGTGTTGGAACACCTGCTAAAAAAAACAGTAATAGTGCTGATCTGAGTCAAATCTATACTGCTGGTAAAGAAATATCTAAATCTATAAATAAATTTAAAATTATTATAACAAAGTCTACTGTGCCTTTAACAACAGGCGATGAACTTGAAAATATTATTGCAAAAAAAGTTAAAAAAAAATTATTCTCAGTTGTTTCAAATCCAGAATTTTTAAGAGAAGGTGAAGCTATAAGAGATTTTGTTTATCCCGATAGAATAGTTGTAGGCTCAAATGATATAAAATCTATGAAAATATTAAAAAATCTTTATTCACCACTTATTTCAAAAGGAGCAAAATTCATATCAACCAAAAGAAGAGCTGCAGAGTTAATTAAATACGCTGCAAATGCCTTTCTAGCAACGAAAATTACTTTTATAAATGAAATAGCAAATTTATGTGAAAAAACAGATATTGATGTTGAAGATATTTCTATAGGTATTGGACTTGATAAAAGAATTGGAAGCCGCTTCTTAAGAGCAGGACCTGCCTATGGAGGATCTTGTTTTCCTAAGGATACTAAAGCTATAGTTTCTACAGCTGACAAATTCAAAACTAACTTATCAATTGTCAAAAGTGTAATCAAATCTAATGAAATAAGATCTGATTTATTATCTAAGAGACTTAATTTTATATTGAAAAATAAGATTAAAAATAAAGTTGTATCTTTTTTAGGTGTAACTTTTAAAGCAAATACTGACGATATGAGGGACTCTTCAAGTTTAAAATTAATTCCTTTTCTTTCAAAAAAAGGTGCAAAAATAAAATATTATGATCCAACTGGTTCTAAAAAAGAATTTAAAAAATTTAAAAATGTTGAGTTTTCTAATTCGATAAAAGATGCACTCAAAGGATCTGATCTAGTAATTGTTCACACAGAGTGGAATGATTTTAAATCAATTAATTTTAAAAAATTTTCAAAAAATAACAAACTTATTATTTATGATATGAGAAATATTTATTCACCATATAAAATCAGAAAACTTGGTCTTAAATATTTTGGTATAGGAAGATAATTTAGTTTAACTCAAAAATTGCATCAATTTCAACTGCCACACCAAGTGGCAAGCTATTTGTGCTAACTGCTGCTCTAGTATGCATACCAGCATCGCCAAAAACTGAGGCAATTAAATCTGAAGCCCCATTAATTACTTTTGGTTGGTCTATAAAATTATCCGTAGAATTAACAAAACCGGTTAGCTTTATACATGTCTTAATTTTAGAGAGGTCTCCGTTACATGCAACTTTTGCTTGAGATATGATGCTCAAGCCGCATCTTTCTGCTGCTTTATAACCTTCTTCTACAGATAAATCTCTTCCAATTTTTCCTTTTATTAATTCACCTTTCTCAGAAATAGAAATTTGGCCAGAGATATAAAGTAAATTTCCAACTATTTTTGTTGCAACATATGATCCAACTGGAGGTTTGGCTTCCGGAAGATTAATTTTTAATTCTTTAATTTTATTTTCAAAATTCATTTTATTTTTTTTTTTTCTTAGTTTTTTTACTTTTATCGTATTCTCTTCTTTTCTCAATAAGGATTAAAGCTTCCTCCATTGTAAGCTCTACTGGGTCTTTTTCCTCTGGTATGGTTGCATTAAGAGATTTATATTTAATGTATGGTCCATATTGACCCTTCATTATTTTTACTGGTTTTTTATCCTCAGGATGCTCTCCTAAGTCTTTTATAATTGAAGAAGACATTCTTCCAGGTTTTGCTTCAGCTATTAGTGTGATAGCTCTATTTAATCCTATCGAAAAAATTTCTTCGACATTTTCTATTCTAGCTGATTTATTTTCACATTTTAAATATGGTCCAAATCTGCCTGTATTTAAGGTGATATCTTTTTGATTTTCAGGATTAATACCTAATGATTTAGGAAGCGAGCATAAAAATTTAGCTTTTTCTAAATCTACACTTTCTAATTCAATTCCTTTTGGAATTGACACATTTTTTATTAGTTCATTTAATTCAGTATTCTTTTTTTTTGTTTTTTTTCTTTTTTTAGTTTCTTCTTCTTCATTATTTTCTTGAGGAACTTTTTCATATTGAAGGTAAGGACCAAATCTTCCATTTTTTAAAAAAATATCATTTCCATTTTCATGTTTCCCAAGAAATTTTGGCTCTGCTAATTGTGACTGAGCAGCAGCTTTAGCTTTTGATAATGGTCTTGTAAATTTACATTCTGGATAGTTTGAACATCCAATAAAAGCACCTCCTCTAAAACTATTTTTTAAACTTAGTGAACCAGTATTACATAACTGGCATTTTCTAACTATCTTTCCTTCTGTATCGGTGTCAAATATTAATGCTCCTAAACTATCATTTAAAAGATCCAAAACTTCTCTGGTTCTTTTTTCTTTTACCTCTGAAACATTGTTATTAAAATCTTTCCAAAACAACTCTAGGACTTTTAACCAGCTTTCTTTACCTGAGGTAATATCATCTAGTTGATCTTCTAATCCCGCTGTAAAATTATAATCCACATACTTTGAAAATAGTTTTTCTAAAAACGCAGAAATTAATTTACCTCTATCAGTTGGGAAAAATCTTTTATTAACTATTTCTGCATAACCTCTATTTGCTATTGTTGAAATTATACTTGCATAAGTTGAAGGCCTTCCAATTCCTAACTCTTCTAATTTTTTAACCAAACTCGCCTCAGAGTATCGTGGGGGAGGTTGGGTAAAATGTTGTTCATCAATAAGAGCTTCTATATTAATTGGTCCTTTTGACATCTCTGGTAAAATTTGCTCATCATCATCTTTGCTTTGATTTGAATAAACTTTTAAAAATCCATCAAATTTCAAAACCGATCCACTTGATTTACATATAGTTTTACCGTCTTCAGACTCAATCGTTATTGTATTTCTATCAAATTTTGCTGTTTCCATTTGAGACGATAGAGCTCTAGACCAAATTAAAGAATATAATTTTTGTTGGTCAGAACTTAAATACTTTTTAACAGAATCTGGATTTCTATTAATATCAGTTGGTCTTATTGCTTCATGAGCTTCCTGAGCATTTTTTGCTTTTTTTCCTGAGTAATTATTTGGATTTTCTGGCAAGTATACGTTACCATATTCTTTTTTAATAAAATTTCTAAAATCAGAGACAGCATCAGCTGATAAATTAGTCCCATCAGTTCTCATATAAGTAATTAACCCAACTGTATCTCCCTCAATTTCTATTCCTTGGTAAAGTTTTTGTGCTATTTGCATTGTTCTTGATGCACCAAAACCTAATCTACTAGAAGCAACTTGCTGAAGTGTTGAAGTAGTAAAGGGTCCTGAGGGATTTCTGCTAACAACTTTTGAGGAAATATCAGTTATATTAAATTGTTTGGTCTTAATATTGGATATTGCTATTTCAATTTCCTCTTTATTTTTAAATGAGAATTTTTCAATCTTTTCTCCATCAAGTTGAGAGATACTTGCTGTAATTTTGCTTTTGCTTTTATCCTGAAAATTAATACTTAAAGTCCAAAACTCTTCAGGTTTGAATAATTCAATTTCATGCTCTCTTTCAGTAATCAATTTTAGTGCAACAGATTGAACTCTACCTGCTGATTTTGAACCAGGTAATTTAGTCCAAAGTATTGGTGATATATTAAATCCCACCAAATAATCTAATGCTCTTCTGGCCATGTATGCATCAACCAATAAGGGCTCTATCTGTCTTGGATTTTCAATACCATGTGTGACGGCTTTTTTTGTTATTTCATTAAATACCACACGTTCAATTTCTTTATCCTTTAAAAGTTTTTTTTCATCTAAATATTCTTTTACATGCCATGCTATTGCTTCACCTTCACGATCTGGGTCAGTAGCAAGAATTATTTTTGAAGAATCTTTCGCTGCATCAGTAATTTCTTTTAAATATTTTTTTGAAAAGCTGTCAACTTCCCATTCCATTTTAAAATTTTGATCAGGATCAACAGATCCATTTTTTGAAGGAAGATCTCTAATATGACCATAGCTAGCTAAAACGGTATAGTTATCACCTAAATATTTATTAATTGTTTTCGCTTTAGCAGGGCTTTCAACTATGACTAGATTCATAAAATAACAAACTACTCAAAAGAGTTTGATAGTCAAATTAATAAATTTTTGTCTTAGTTTCTTCTTTATTTTTCAAGCGTTTAATATTTTCTCTGTGGGTAAAAAATATTAAAATAAACATTATTACGTAAAAAAATACATTTTCCAAACCCTCCAAAATTAAAATATAAACTGGTATACAAAGTGATCCTATTAAAGAAGCTAAAGATGAATATTTAGAAATAAAAAAAATTATTAACCAACAAATACCAAATACTAAACCAAAAATAATATTTAAAGAAAAAAGTATCCCAACATATGTAGCTACACCTTTGCCGCCTTTAAATTTTAACCACACAGGAAACACATGACCTATAAAAGCACATAAAGCTGATATATATACTGCTTCAGGGAAATTAATTTTTACGTATAGAACAGGTATTACTGCTTTTAATACATCAAGTATTAGCGTCGAATAACCAATTAGTTTATTTCCTGTCCTAAAAGTATTTGTTGCACCAATATTACCAGAGCCTATCTTTCTAATATCTTTTTTTAAAAAAATTTTAGTTAAAATTAAACCAAAAGGAATTGATCCCATCAGGTATGAGATTATACCTATTATAAAAAGTTCCATTTTTATATTTTAAATAATTCCATACCTTTTACAAATGTATTGGTTACTTTACCTTGAAGTTTTTTATCTTCAATTGAAGTATTTTTAGATTTAGATATTAAATTTTCTTTTTTTACAATCCATGGTTTATTGATATCTACTATACAAAAATCTGCGTCATTACCTATAGACAGGTTTCCTTTATTTATATTTAATATTTTTGCTGGATTAGATGTTAAAGCTTGAATGATAGTTTCAAGTTTTACAGATCCGTTATGAAATAATTCTAAACTTAAAGACAATAATGTTTCAATACCAGATGCACCTGTTGCTGCTTGAGCAAAAGTTAATCTTTTAGATTCTTCATCCTCAGGTTTATGGTCAGAAACAATTACATCAATAGTTTTATCTTTTAATCCTTGAACTAAAGCTTCTCTATCTTCTTCTCTTCTCAGTGGAGGTGATAATTTTAAAAATGTTCTAAAATCTCCAATATCATTTTCATTTAATGAGAGATTATTTATTGATACACCACAAGTAAATTTAACATTTTGTTTACGTTCCTTAATTATATCTACAGATTTTCCAGCTGATAGTTGAGATATATGATATCGACATTTAGTTTTTTCTAGGAGAGTGAGATCTCTTTCAATTATAATTCTTTCAGCAATATCTGGTATGCTTGATAAGCCTAGTTTTGTTGCAATAATACCAGAATTAATCATTCCATTTTTAGCTAAATCGTAATCTTCAGCATGTTGCATTACAAGACATCCCAAATCTTTAGCTGAATTCATAATTCTAGACATAAGTCTAGTATTTTGAATTGTTTTTACTCCGTCAGTAAAAGCAATAATTCCTTTTTTAGCTAGTAACCCAAATTCAGTCATATTTGTGCCGTCAGTGTTTTGAGTTAATGAAGCGCAAGGAAAGATATTTATTTTAGACTTATCACGTCCTCTTCTTTTTAAAAAATCTACAATTGATACATTATCTATAATTGGATCTGTATTAGGCATGGTTACGACGGAAGTTACTCCACCAGACAATGCTGCATTACTTAAAGTCCTAAAATTTTCTTTATATTCGTATCCTGGCTCGCCTACAAAAACTCTCATATCCACTATGCCAGGAAATATATATTTACCCTTTAAGTCAGTAGGTTTTTCTCTAGTTGGTAAATTGTTTGTATTTACCTTTTTTCCTATTGCTTCTATCTTTCCACCTTCTCCAATTATTAATCCACCATTTTCGTTTATGGAATTATGAGGATCTATAATGTTTGCATTTATAAAGTATTGTTTTTTCATTTATTCACAAAATATTTTTAAACATGCCATTCTTACAGCAACACCTAATTCAACTTGTTCTTTAATTACACTCTTGTTTATGTCATCAGCTAATCTTGTATCAATTTCAATTCCTCTATTCATTGGACCAGGATGCATAATTAAAGCATCTGACTTTGCATGATCAAGTTTATCTGGTGTTAATCCATAATATTCATAGTATTCTCTATTCGATGAAAGATATGAACTGGTCATTCTTTCATTTTGTAATCTAAGCATCATTACAATATCACAATCTTTGAGACCCTTTTTCATATCAGTAAAAGTGTTAACACCAAACTTTTCAATTTCTTTTGGCATAAGATTGGATGGTGCAACTATATTAACTTCTGCTCCTAACATTGTAAGAAGATAAATATTTGATCTAGCCACTCTCGAATGAAGTATGTCTCCACATATAGCTATTTTTAATCCCTGAATTTTTTTTTTTCGATTTCTAATTGTTAATGCATCTAATAACGCTTGCGTAGGATGCTCACGTCTACCATCACCAGCATTTAGAACGACACAATTAACTTTTTGAGATAGCAGATTACAAGCACCGGAGTCTTGATGTCTGATCACAATTATATCAGGATGCATTGCATTTAAGGTCATGGCTGTATCAATTAAAGTTTCACCTTTTTTAATGGCTGAGTTACCCATATTCATTGACATGACGTCTGCACCAAGTCTTTTTCCAGCAAGTTCAAATGAGCTTTGTGTTCTAGTTGATGGCTCAAAGAATAAGTTTATTTGTGTTTTGCCTCTTAACACATCAATTTTTTTATTTTTACTCTGGTTTAATTTTATGAAAGCTTCTGACTCATCCAAGATATAATTAATATCATTGACTGATAAATCTTGAATACCTAACAGATGTTTTTTTGAGATTTTAATAGCTTTATTGGTTTTAATTGCCATTAAAATTAACTCTATAGCTATAAAGCCCCTAAATGGCAAGGATTAATTATTTAAATAATCTATAGCTCCTTGAAGAATAAATGCAGCTGCATTTTGATCTATGTTTTTTTCACGCTTAGAAACATTAACATCAAGCTGACTGGATAGATTAAATGCACCAACAGTTGAAAGTCTTTCATCCCATAAACAAACATCTACATCAACATTTTGGTCTATATTTTTAGACACATCACTTACTGATTGAGCAGAAGGACCTAATGAACCATCCATGTTAATTGGATATCCAATCACAATTCCTTTAATATTGTTTTCCTCTATTATTTTTTTTAATTCGTTGATTAGATCAGCATTATTGGTTTTATTGATCGTTTTAAAAGGTGTGGCTATTGACTGTTTTTCATCACAAATTGATACACCGATTCTTTTTGAACCAAGATCTAAACCAATCAATCTAGAGGTTTCAGACTGTTTTTTTTTGAATTCTTCAATAGTGATCATATTGTATATTTTAAACTTAAGTGATAGTTTGCGACATATTTAAATACCATATGAGCATCGATCTTAAAACAATAAAGCACATTTCTAAACTATCAAGAATTTCTGTAGATGAGAAAAAAGCAGAGAAACTTGCAGGAGATTTAAATTCAATTTTCGATTTTATTGAAAAACTTAACGAATTAAAAACTGACAATGTTGAACCATTAACTTCTGTTGCTGAAACAACTCTAAAACTAAGATCAGATGAAGTAAAAAGTAAAAACCTAAGAGATCAAGTAATAAAAAATTCTCCTAAGGAAAATGAAGATTATTTTGTAGTACCAAAGGTAATTGAATAATGTCAGATATAACTAAACAATCATTATCTGAGTTAGTAGAAAATATTAAAAGTAAAAAACTTTCCTCAAGTGAAGTTACTAAAGCATTTGTTGAAAGATCTGAAAAATCAAAAGAATTAAATGTATATATAACTGAAGATTATGCAAATGCTTTAGATAAAGCAAAAAGGTTTGATGAAAAACCTAATCTTGACCTGAAATTGCCTGGCATTCCAATGGCAGTAAAAGATTTATTTTGTACAAGAGATTTAAGAACTACGGCAGGTAGTAAGATTTTAAATAACTTTGTTCCAACTTATGAGTCAACAGTCACACAAAACATTTGGAATGAAGGAGCTATCTTAATGGGTAAATTAAATTGCGATGAATTCGCGATGGGCTCTTCTAATGAGACTAGTTTTTTTGGTAATGTACAAAACCCAATTGATAAAAACTTAGTCCCAGGTGGATCATCTGGTGGATCGTCTTCCGCAGTAGCAGCTCAATTAACACCAATAACTATTGGAACAGATACAGGTGGATCCATAAGACAGCCTGCTTCATTTACTGGAACTGTTGGATTAAAACCAACTTATGGTAGTTGCTCTAGATATGGAATTGTAGCATTTGCATCATCTCTAGATCAAGCTGGACCAATGGCGCAAAATGTTAAAGATTGTGCATTGTTACAGGATGTTATTAGTACTTATGATGAAAAAGACTCTACCTCAATAGACTTTAAAAGGAACGAGTACGGCAAAGAATTAACAAAAGATATTAAAGGAAAAAAAATAGGTATACCTAAAGAATATAGAGTAGATGGAATGCCTAAGGAAATTGAAGATCTATGGAAAAAAGGTATTGAATATGCAAAAGATTGTGGTGCTGAGATTATAGATATATCTCTACCTCATACTAATTATGCACTACCAACTTATTACATCGTAGCACCAGCAGAGGCCTCATCTAATTTGGCTAGATACGATGGAGTTAAATATGGTTTTAGAGCTGAAGGAGAAAATCTTATTGATATGTATGAAAAAACTAGATCTGAAGGATTTGGTGCTGAAGTTCAAAGAAGAATAATGATTGGAACTTATGTTTTATCTTCAGGATATTATGATGCTTATTATCTTAAAGCTCAAAAGGTAAGAAAACTTATTAAAAATGATTTTGATGATGCTTATAAAAAAGTTGATGCAATTCTAACCCCATCCACTCCAAGTTCTGCGTTTAAAATTGGTGAAAAAACAAATGACCCGGTTTCAATGTATTTAAATGATATTTTTACTGTTCCTGTAAATTTAGCAGGTTTACCTGGAATTTCTATACCTGCAGGCCATGATGCTAAAGGATATCCATTGGGATTACAGATAATTGGTAAGGCTTTTGATGAACAAAATATTTTAAACATTGCATATGCTATGGAAGAAAAAATTAATTTTCAAAACAATATTACTGATTGGTGGATTAAGTGAGTAAGAACAAATCTGAATATCTAATTAATAGACATGATAATCAATATGAAGTTGTCATTGGTTTAGAAGTGCATGCACAAGTTATATCGGAGTCCAAATTATTCTCCACATCAGCAACCAAATTTGGAGCTGAACCAAATACTCAAGTAAGTTTAGTTGATGCAGCATTTCCAGGAATGTTACCGGTAATAAACGAGTATTGCGTAAAACAAGCTATTAAAACAGGAATTGGTTTAAAAGCTAAAATCAATAATAGATCTGTCTTTGATAGAAAAAATTATTTTTATGCTGACTTACCTCAGGGTTATCAAATCTCACAATTCAAAGATCCAATTGTAGGTGAGGGCAAAGTAATACTTGATATGCCTGATGGTCAAAAAGAGGTAGGTATAGAAAGATTACACTTGGAGCAAGATGCGGGTAAAAGTATTCATGATCTAGATCCTAAAAATACTTTTGTAGATTTAAATAGATCAGGTGTGGCTTTAATGGAAATTGTAAGCAAACCTGACCTAAGATCTCCAGATGAAGTAAATGCATATATTAAAAAATTAAGATCTATAATGAGATATTTAGGCACCTGTGATGGAAACATGCAGGAAGGATCTTTGAGGGCTGATGTAAATGTATCTGTTAGAAAAAAAGGTTCAAAAGATTTTGGAACCCGATGTGAGATCAAAAATGTTAACTCAATAAAGTTCATGCAGATGGCAATTGAATACGAGGCTAATAGACAAGTTGATTTAATTGAGGATGGTCAAAAAATTGATCAAGAAACAAGACTTTTTGATACTAAAAAAAATGAAACTAGATCAATGAGATCAAAAGAAGATGCTCATGATTATAGATATTTTCCAGATCCAGACTTATTGCCATTAGAAGTTTCAGATGATTTTATTGAAAAATTAAAATCAGAAATTCCAGAGCTACCAGATGAAAAGAAAAAAAGATTTATAGAAAAATTCAAGTTATCACCTTACGAAGCTAACATTCTAGTTTCGGATATTGAAACATCTAATTACTTTGAAAATGTAATTAAGAAATCTGATGTAAAACTTGCAACAAATTGGATAATTGTTGAATTATTTGCAGCGTTAAATGAAAAAAATTTAGAAATAACTGAAAGCCCTATAAGCGCAGGCAATTTATCAAAGTTAATCAATTTAATTAAAGATGGAACAATTTCAGGAAAAATTGCAAAAACAGTTTTCGAACAAATGATGGAAGGTGACAAGGATCCTAAAAAAATTGTTGAAGAAAAAGGTTTAAAACAAGAGAGTGATCCAAAAGCACTTGAGGCGCTGATAGATAAGGTTATTGATGATAACAGAGATAAAGCTACTGAATATAAATCAGGTAAAGTTAAATTATTTGGTTTCTTTGTTGGCCAAGTAATGAAAGTTTCTGGTGGAAAAGCAAATCCTCAATTAGTAAATGAGATTTTAAAGAAAAAACTTTAGAATTTATGGGTTCAGACCTAAACATAACTAAAGAACTCCAAGAGTATATTTTAAGTCATGGATTTAATTTACATCCAGTCCAAAAAGAAATAATTGATTACAACACATCTCTTGGTGATATCAAAAGAATGCAAATCTCAATTTCACAAAGTCAATTTCTGCATTTAATTATAAAAATTTCAAATATCAAAAAAGTTTTAGAGATAGGTACATTTACAGGATTAAGTACGTTATCTATGGCTTTGGCATTATCGGATGACGGTGAAATAATTGCTTTAGATAAAAATGAAGAAACTAATAAAGTTGCAATAGATTTTTTTAAAAAAGCTAATCAAGATCATAAAATAAAAACATTAATTAAACCTGCTTTAGAAACTTTAGATGAAATTAAAAATGAAAAATTTGATTTAGTTTTTATTGACGCTGATAAAATGAATTATATTGAATACTATGAACGTTCTTTAGAATTATTAAACACAAGTGGTCTAATAATCATTGATAATGTTTTATGGTATGGAGAAGTTGTTAATGAAAATAATACTGATAAATTTACTAAAAATATTAAAGAATTTAACGATCATATCTCAAAGGATACAAGGGTAGAAAAATTAATAATTCCTCTTGGAGATGGAATGACCGTTTGTAGAAAATTATAATGTTCGAAGTATTTGGTTTTTATAAATTTGTTAAAATTTCTTATTTGAAGAAAAATCAAAAAGTTTTATTTGAAACTTTAAAAAAGAAAAACATTAGAGGTACGATAATTATCTCTAAAGAAGGAGTAAACGGAACTATTTCTGGTAAAGCTAAAGACATTAAATTCACAATTAATAATTTAAAAAGAACCCTTAAATTTAAAGAATTTAACACTAACAATGTCTCTAAAAGCTCATTCCAACCATTTCATAAACCTAAAGTGAAAATCAAAAATGAGGTTGTTCCTATGAACTTAATTTTAAATAAAAGAATAAAGAAAAAAGATAGCCATGTAGATCCAATCAAATGGAATAAGCTGATTAAAGAAAAGGATACTGTTCTTATAGATGCGAGAAAACCATTTGAATACGATGTTGGAACTTTTAAGGGAGCAATCAATCCTGATGTTGATAACTTTAGGGATTTTCCAAAGTATCTAAAAAAATTAAAAAAAAATCAACCTATAGCTATGTTTTGTACTGGTGGAATTCGTTGTGAAAAGGCATCTGTATATTTAGAGAAAAAAGGTTTTAATAATATTTATCAGTTAAATGGTGGAATTTTAAATTATCTCAAAAAAACTAATAAGAAAAAAAGTTTATGGAAAGGTGAATGCTTTGTTTTTGATAACAGGATTAGTTTAAAACATGGTCTAAAAGTTGGTTCTTACTCAATGTGCAGTGGTTGTAGGAAACCTATATCGCCTAAGGATAAAAAATCAAAAAAATATGAAGAGGGTGTTTCATGTCCAAATTGTCACGATAATTTAACAGATCATCAAAAATCAAGATTTAGAATGAGGCAAAAACAAATTAATCTTGCTAAAGAAGCAGGAAAAAGACATATCTTCCAAAAAGAGTATTAACAAATCTTAAACTAATGAATTTATTAAAAGATGAAGTTTCGTTGTTAGTAAGAAAACTTGCTGTACCAGCAAGTGTAGGAACCTTATTCCAAACACTTTACACAATCGTAGATACTTTTTATGCAGGAAAAATATCGCCAGAAGCCTTATCTGCTTTGAGCAAGTCTTTTCCGATATATTTTTTGATTATTGCGACATCCATTGGAGTTACCGTAGCTGGAACATCATTGATTGGCAGCAGTATCGGAGAAAAAAACGAAAAAAATGTTCTAAGTTATTTTGGAAATGTAATCATTTATTCGATTATAATCTCTGTAGTTGTATCTATTTTAGGATTTGCTTTTGGTGAAAAGATATTCTTATTAATGAATTCCTCTCAAGAAGTAACAATTCTTGGACTCGAATATATAAATGTAATTTTTTTAGGTACGATATTATTTATTTTAGTAGTAGCTTTAAATTCATTTTTACACGCAGAAGGAGACACTAAAACTTACAGAAATGTTCTAATATTTTCTTTTTTCTTAAACATTATTTTAAATCCAATTTTTATATTTGGTTTTTTATTTATACCACCATTAGGAATAACTGGTATTGGGATAGCAACTTTAATTGCTCAATTTGTATCTTTGTTGGTTATTTTCATAAAAATATTAAATAATCAAAGAATTAAACAAATAACTTTAGACCATTTCAAAGCTAAATTTTTTTTCTTAAAAAATATTTTTTTTCAATCAATGCCAATTACAATTGCCATATTAGGGTATTCTATTGCTGCAACAATTGTTTTTACATATGTTGGTTTATTTGGTGAATATGCTGTAGCAGGGTATGGATCTGCTACAAGAATTGAGCAAGTAGTTTTGTTACCAATATTAGGTATTAATACAGCAATAATTTCTATAATAGCGCAAAATATTGGAGCAAAATATTATGATAGAGTGGAGCAATCCTATTTTACCTCAATAAAATACGGTCTATTTATAATGTTAATCGCTGGTGTAGTTATTTTTATAAGTGCTGACATTGTTCCTAAATTCTTTTCTTCAAACCCAGATGTAATTATGCATGGCTCGATGTACCTTAAGATTTCTGCATTTATTTTACCTGCTTATCCAATATTTTTCTTATCCAATGGATTTTTTATGGCTTTAAAAAAATCTGAAAAAGCCATGGTTAACAATATTGCCAGAAATGTTATAGTACCAGTTTTATCTTTTTACATTGCAAAGTATTTAAATGCAGATTTTAAAACTTTTTTTTATATTTGGGCTATCTTTCAATGGTTGATATCATTGATGTTACTATTTTATGTTAAATATTATATTAAACATAAATTAGCTAATATTTAATATTTTTTAAATATGTTTTTTACAAAAAGGAAAGCGATAATTTTAATTATAATCTGTTCGATTTTTTTTATTCTCACATATAACGATGTTAGGTCTGAAGAGATTAAAGAGATTTCTGGAAATGCTCAAATTATTGATGGTGATACAATAAAAATAAATTCAAAAAAGATAAGATTGCACGGAATTGATGCACCTGAATTCAAGCAAATGTGTAAAAAACCATATTTAACAATAATTTTTTTTACTTTTACTAAAGATTATCCATGTGGAAAAATTTCAACTCAAAAATTACAAAAAAAAATAAATAACAAAGTAATAACTTGTAAAATTTTGGATATTGACAGATATAAAAGATTAATTGGAGAGTGCTATAAAAGAAATTTAAATCTGAATTCCTGGCTAGTTTCAAACGGTTATGCGGTAGCTTATAGAAAATACTCAAAAAAATATATATCAAACGAAATTAATGCTAAAAATGAAAAAAAAGGCCTTTGGCAAGGTAAATTTGAAATGCCATGGGACTTTAGAAGAAAAAAATAAGTTTATAATCTTGAAGTACAGTCTTCAATCCATGAGAAAAGATGTTCAGCAAAAGATCTTCTAACAAACAGATTTAAAATATTTTCATCTTTATGATGCAGAATTACATCTACATGATTTAAAACTGTCTGAGTTGTTGATCCTTTTTTTTCTTTAAATTCATTAAAATTAAAGGGAGATCCTGCTGAAAAGATTTCATAGACATTTTCACCTTTAAGTTCTAATTGAACAAATTGATCTGTTACATCTATAACAGCGCCTAAATTTGTTTTTGAAATACTATTAAATAACATTTCATATAGATCGGATTTGTTAGTGTCTTTACTTACCTGCTCTTTTGAGATTATCATCCATTCGTCTGGACTAAGCCATATTGCTGTTAATTTATCACTCGTTGTTGAAGTGTTTGCTTCAGTAGGTAAGATCATATTAAGATTTTTACCAACATTTGTTAAAAATTCTCTTTTTTTACCTCTCAAATTAATTTTTATTACTGGAGAGATTTCCTTTACAGAAATACTTTCATGATTAATTTCATTTTTAATAACTGAATTATAGTTAAGCATTTAACCTCTCATTTTTCTCATCATAAAATACTGGATTCGCAACAGTGACATTAATATTTTTATTTTCCATGGGCACAAAAAGTTTTTTTCCCATCATATCTTTTCCACCTCTAACTACTGCAAGGGCTATTGATTTCTTTAGGTTTGGACTGAAATAACTTGATGTTACATGTCCAAGCATTTCAACGGGACTTTGATTTAACTCAGAAACTATTTGTGCTCCTTCTTCTAAAACAATATTTGGATCATCAGTTAATAAACCAACTAATTGCTTTCTATCCTCTCTCATTGTATCAGATCTATAAAGAGATCTTTTGCCTATGAAATCGTATTTCTTCTTGCTTACTATCCAATCCATTTGAAGATCGATAGGAGTCATTGTTCCATCTGTATCTTGACCAACAATGATAAAACCTTTTTCTGCTCTTAATAAGTGCATTGTCTCAGTTCCATAAGGAGTAATGTTAAACTCTTGACCTGCCTCCATGCATTTTTTCCATAAATCTTTTCCATAACTTGCTTGAACATTGATTTCGTAGCTATGTTCACCAGTAAAACTAATCCTCATTATTCTGCACTGAATGCTTCCAATATTTGCTTCTTTGAATGACATGTGAGGAAAATTTTCATCTGATAAATCTAAATCAGGAATTATTTTTTTTAGAATTTTTTTACTATTAGGTCCGCATAAACTAGCTGTAGCATAATGATCTGTTACAGAGGTTAAGTAAACATCAAGCTCAGGCCATTCTGTTTGAAGATAGTCTTCAAGTTTACCTAAAACATTTGCTGCTCCACCAGTTGTTGTGGTCATGATGTAATGATTTTCACCTAATCTTGTTGTAACTCCATCATCATAAACCATACCATCCTCATTTAGCATTAGGCCATATCTACATTTTCCTATAGCTAATTTTGACCAAGCATTTGTATAAACTCTATTTAAGAATTCAGAAGCATCACTTCCTTGAATATCAATTTTACCAAGAGTAGAGGCATCCAGTATACCAGCACTTTCTCTAGCAGCTTTACTTTCTCTTTGAACTGCTTGATGTATATTTTCTCCGTTAATAGGATAGTACCATGCTCTCTTCCATTGACCGACATTTTCAAATTCAGCTTTATTTTCAACATGCCAATCATTCATTGGTGTTCTTCTAAAAATATCAAAAAACTTTCCTACATTTCGACCTACAATAGTTCCAAATGTTAATGGTGTGTAAGGAGGTCTAAACGTAGTAGTTCCTAATTCTCCCATTTTAACGCCGGCAGTATCTGCAATTATTCCTAATGCATGCATATTTCCAAGTTTACCTTGATCAGTTCCCATACCGGTAGTCGTGTATCTTTTAACATGCTCAATAGATCTAAAACCTTCTCTTAATGCTAATTTTATATCTTTAGCGGTTGCATCGTTTTGATAATCTACAAATGGTTTAGTTTTGCCCAAAGGTTTGTCAGAAGGAAGTAACCAAATATTTCTTTTTGAATTTTCCTGATCAATCTCAACTTTAATATTATCTAAATCAGTTTCTTTAATATTTAGAGTATCTTTAAGTTTTTGATTTAAATTTTTGATGATTTCATCAATTTTAAAATCTCCACCGCAAGATCCTACGCTTATTTGTTCAGATGTATTTTTATTTGGTAAGAAAACTTTTTTTTCTTCATCAAATTTAAGTTTGCTTCCTGATTGTGTATATAAATGTACAGCAGGTGTCCAACCACCAGCAACTCCTAAGCAATCACACAAAATAGAAATTTTACTTCCAGTAACTGAAGTACCGTCATTAGATAGTTTCATGATTGAAACACTATTTAGTCTTTTATAACCAGTCGTATCAACAATTGTATGTGACCAGTAAATTTTAATACCTGCTTCTTTTACTTTTTTAACAATTTTACTTTCAGATTGTTCTCTAATATCAATAACAGCCTCAACATTTATACCTTTGTTATATAGTGACAAAGCACTTTCGTAAGCACTATCATTATTAGTAAAAAATACATTTTTACTACCACATGCTACTCCATAAAATTCACTGTATTTTTTAACAGCAGATGAAAGCATTACTCCTGGTCTATCATTATTATTAAATATCAAAGGTCTTTCTAGTGCACCTGTTGCCAAAATAACTTTCTTAGCTCTAATTTTTAGAAGCCTTTGTCTGATTTTATTTGTTTTATCTTTAGCTTCTAAATGATCGGTTAGATTTTCTCTAGCTAAAAGATAATTATATTGATGATAAGCAGCCACACTTGTTCTAGTTTTTATCTCAAGATTTTTAATACCTTTAAGTTCCTCTATTTCTTTTTTTAACCACTCTGAAGAGGCTTTATTATCAATTTTGTTAAATTCATTATTTTCATAAATAGTTGATCCACCAAGTTCATTTTTTTCTTCAACTAACAATGTTTTAAAATTATTTTTAGCTGCATTTTTTGCTGCTAATACTCCAGATATACCTGCACCTACAACCAATACATCACAATGAATATTTCGGTGATCATAAATGTCAGGGTCACTTGATGTTGGTGATTTTCCTAAACCGGCTGAGTGTCGTATGAAAAATTCATATTTCTCCCAGAAACTTGCAGGCCACATAAATGTTTTGTAATAAAAGCCTGCTGGAAAAAAAGGGGAGAGAAAATTGTTTATTCCACCAATATCAAACTCTACACTTGGCCAACAATTTTGACTGGATGCCTCTAAACCCTCATAAATCTCGACTTCTGTTGCTCTAACATTAGGTTCTGTTCTGTTTGTACCAGGATTTACTTGAACTATAGCATTTGGTTCTTCAGAACCAGACGTCATAATTCCTCTTGGTCTATGATATTTAAAACTTCTTCCAACTAAATGAACATCGTTTGCAAGTAATGCTGATGCTAAAGTATCGCCTTTAAATCCATGGTAAGTTTTGCCATTAAATTTAAAGGAAATTCTATTAGTTTCATCAATGTACTCACTGGATTTTACTCTTAAGTTTTTAGTCATTTTATTGAGCAGGTGGTTTTTCACCCATTTTGTAAATTGCTTTTATTTCGTCGTTAGAAGTATCTCTAACCATATTAAACCATTTACGACAACCATGTGCATGGTTCCATCTTTCAAATTGAACACCTTTAATATTTTTTCTCATAAATAAATATTCTGCCCACTCATCATCACTTAATTCTGTTGGTTGCTTAGGTCTCTCGATATGAGCTTCACCACCAGCCTTAAATTCTTGCTGATCTCTTTCTCCACAGTATGGACAGTTTATTAAAAACATTAATGAGCAACCGCTGCAGCACCATGTTCATCAACAAGGTCACCGCTTACAAATCTATTTAAATTAAATGCAGCATTAAGTTTGTGAGGTTCATCGTTTGCAATAGTATGAGCAAATAAATCTCCAGATCCAGGAGTTGCTTTAAATCCTCCAGTACCCCAACCACAATTAAAATATAATCCTTTAATTGAAGTTTTACTTAAAATTGGACTAGCGTCAGGACAAATATCTACTATTCCTCCCCATTGTCTTAACATTCTCATTCTACTGAAAATTGGATATAATTCTAAAATTGCATTTAATGTTCCTTCAACTATTTGATGACTACCTTTTTGAGTATAAGAAACATAATCATCAGTTCCAGCGCCAATCACCAGCTCTCCTTTGTCAGATTGACTGACATAAGCATGCACTGCATTAGACATTACAACTGTATCAATAATTGGTTTTACAGGTTCAGAAACTAAAGCCTGTAAAGGTTTACTTTCAAGGGGAAGTCTTAGACCAGCCATATTAGCTATTACACTAGAATGACCAGCTGCAACTACACCAACTTTCTTAGTTTTAATAAATCCTTTAGTTGTTTCTATTCCTTCAACACTATCTCCATTTCTTTTTATTCCTTTAACTTCACAATTTTGAATTATATCAACACCCATTGCGTCGGCTCCTCTAGCATATCCCCAAGCAACAGCATCGTGTCTTGCTGTGCCAGCTCTTCGTTGTAAAGTTCCTCCTAAAACAGGGTATCTAATATCTGGTGATGTATTTATAATTGGACAAAACTTTTTTACCTCTTCTGTACTTAAGTAAACTGCATCAATTCCATTTAGTCTATTTGCATGTGTTCGTCTTTTTAAATCTCTAACATCTTGTAAATTATGTGCAAGGTTCATTACACCTCTTTGACTAAACATTACATTGTAGTTTAGTTCTTGAGATAAACCTTCCCAAATTTTTAATGCATGATCATATAATCCTGCACTGGCGTCCCATAAATAATTTGATCTAATAATTGTAGTATTACGTCCAGTATTTCCACCACCAATCCAACCTTTTTCCACTACAGCAATATTATTCATGTTGTGTTTTTTTGCTAAATAGTAAGCTGTTGCTAATCCATGGCCACCACCACCAACAATAACTGCATCGTACTCTTTTTTAGGTGTAGGGTCTTTCCATGCTCTTTGCCAATTTTCATGATATGAAAGAGCATTTTTGATTAACGAAAATACTGAATACCTATTTCTCATAATAATTGAATAATTACTTTATATATATTGAATTTTCAATACAATCGCTTAATACACAATGTCATACGGAAGAGTGGGTGAGAGGCTGAAACCAGTCGTTTGCTAAATGACCGTGCGAGGAAACTTGTACCGAGGGTTCGAATCCCTCCTCTTCCGCCATTAAAATAGAGGCTGATCTATAAAAAAGTTTTTCATGGTCACAGGACGTTGTTCCAAAATATATCTATAGACATTATAATTTTCCATTACACGCTGAACGTAATTTCTTGTTTCTCTAAATTTGATTAATTCAACCCAATCAACATAATCAACTTGTTTTTTTTGTGGATCTTTATTTATTTTTTTCCAATATTTAACTCTATTAGGTCCAGCATTATAAGCAGCTACTGCAAAAGGGTAAGCACCATCATATTGTAGAATTAAACCTGCAATATAATGTGAACCTAAATTAATATTATATTCTGGATCAGTTGTTAATCTTGATTTTGAATAAGGAAGTTTAGCTTGTTTCGAAACTAATTTTGCAGTGTAAGGCATCAATTGCATTAATCCTTTTGCACCAGCATGACTATTAGCCTCTAAATCAAATTCACTTTCTTGTCTAATTATAGATAAGATCAAAGCGCTTTCTGGAATTTTTCTTTTATTAATATATT
>CACAIU010000002.1 GCA_902532645.1 uncultured Pelagibacteraceae bacterium
ATCACTAAAATTATTAGCTAAATCTGTTTCGTAAATTATTTGATGATATTTATGGATATCCTTAAAATAAGAAGGAGTATCATGAACTTCTATATTTTTTTTAAACGACTTTATAAAATATTCAAAAGCTTCTTTGGATTTTTTGTCAATTGTTTTCCAAAATTCAGTTTTATAAAAAATAAATTTTGGTTCATACAAAGGACCTTTTTTTACAGCATCGACCATATTACTTGAAGAGTAATATACAGTAGCGGGGTCATGGGAGTCTTTTTTAATTAACTCTTTAACTAAATAAGCTATATCCTCAACTGATTTTCCAAAAACACCTAAATGATCAAGTTTTTCGGAAGTCTTTAATACTCCATTTCTAGAAATTAGACCAAATGAAGGTTTGTATCCAACAACGCCACAATAAGATGCTGGTCTGATTATTGAGCCACCAGTTTGTGATCCGATTGAAAGTGGTGCCATATAAGATGCAATAACTGCAGCAGAACCACTTGATGATCCTCCTGGTGTTCGTGAATAATCGTGTGGGTTTTTTGTTTTAGATGGATTTAAATATGCTAATTCAGTAGTAACTGTTTTGCCCATCACAATAGCTCCAGAAGATGTTAATAAATCAACTATTTCTGCATTCTGTGAATAAGATTTACCTTTTCTTATCGGTGTACCACATTCAGTTGGCATATCTAAAGTACCAACAATATCCTTAACCGCTACAGGAATACCATGTAATGGACCAGTTGGTTTTCCAGATTTTTTATAAGCATCAGATTCTTTTGCTTTTTCTAATAATAATTCTTTATCAAAAAAAGCCCAAGCATTTATATCTTTTTCAAATTTATTAATTCTCTCGATATATGCTTCACATATTTCGACAGAAGTAATTTGAGAATTTGAAATTTTATTTATTAATTCTTGAACAGAAAAATTTACAATTTCATTCATCAAGTTAGTTAGCAAATAATTGATCAGGTAACCACAAAGCTATACCTGGAAATAAATACATTAAAACCATTCCAAAAATAACAATCGCTAAGAATGGCATGATGCCTTTAAATACCTCAATTAATTCAACATTTTTAGATTGTACACCTTTTAAATAATATGCCGACATGGCCATGGGGGGCGTTAAAAATGATGTTTGTAAATTTAACGCAATTAACATAGCAAAAAAATAAGGGTTAACTCCAAAAAATTCTACTAAAGGTAAAAATATTGGAACAAATATAATTAATATTTCAGTCCACTCTAATGGCCAACCTAATAAGAAAATTATAATTTGTGTAATTACTAAAAATTGCCAAGGCTGTATATCCATTGATTTAAAAAAATGCTCAAATACTTCATGTCCTCCTAAATATGAAAATACTGATGCAAACGTCCAAGATCCAATAAACAACCACATAATCATTGCAGTAGTTTTTGCGGTTAGAAAGACAGACTCTTTAAAATTTTTCCATTTAAGGGATTTATAAAAGAAAGATAAAACTAATGCTCCAAAAGCTCCAACACCTGCTGCTTCTGCAGGAGTAGCCAAACCAGCAAGAATACTTCCTAATACTAAAATAATTAATGAAAATAATGGTAAGAATGAAACTAAAACTTCTTTTAAGATCACTGATCTTGGAGGGATTTCTTCTTTAGGAGGCTTGGGTGCAACTGATGGATTAAAATAAGCCAAAATAATTGCATATAAAATATATAAACCCGCTAACATCAAACCAGGAAATATTGCTGCAGCAAATAATCTTAATGGGGATAACTGAGCAATTACTGCATAAACAATAAGCATAATACTAGGGGGGATTAAAATTCCTAAACAGCCTCCAGCACAAATTACTCCTGATGCAAATTTTTTATCATAACCAGCCTTCACCATTGCAGGCCAAGCAAGCAAACCCATTAAAGTCACTACTGCTCCTATTATACCTGTTGCTGTAGAGAATAAAGTGCAAGTAACAAGGGCAGCGACAGCCATCGAAGCTGGTAGTGAATGAGATGCAAGTCTTATTGCATAAAATAATCTTGCAACTATGCCTGCTCTTTCAACTAAATATCCCATAAATAAAAACAAAGGTACGGCGGTAAGAACATGGTTATCCATCACAGAGTAGGTATTTGAAACAAATAAATTAAATATCCTATTATCTAATAGATGATCCATTCTTGACGGATCAAAGTATGCGTAATACCCAAATCCCAAACCCATTGCCATTAAAGTAAATGCAATAGGAAATCCTAGTAATACAGCAAACAGAAATATTACCATCATTAAAATAGCAATTTCTGGATTTGTTAAACTAAACAACATCTATTTTTTCTTCCTCTTTAGATTTTCGCATTAAAATTTTTTCAGTTTCTTCGGCACCAGCATCTCTCTCTGGCCAATGTCCTGTTCTAATACAAATAATTGCTCTAAATACTTCACTAATTCCTTGGAGTGTTAGAAGTATGCCTGATAAAGGTATTAATGATTTTGCCATATAAATTTGAATTTGTGCTGGACTATTCCAACTTGTTTCTTTCACCATCCATGCTTTAGCTGCATATTCATATCCATAAAATGCAAGTGCAATCACCCCTGGAAAAAAGAAGATGAAATATAATATTAAATCAATCCATCCTTGAACTTTAGTTGGGAACAATCTGTAAATAACATCTCCTCTAACGTGAGCTTCTGTTGCTAAAGTGTAAGCTCCAGCCATCATAAATATCGCTCCATACATTTGTAAACTGAAATCAAAATTCCATAAAGTAGGAGCATTAAATGCGTAAGCCATGATAACCTCATAACATGTTCCTCCCATCAAAATTACTATGCACCATGAAAAAGCTTTACCCATTGAGGTACTTAGAGTATCTGCAAATTTTATATAAGAGTACATATTTAACTAACTTATCTTAATTTTCTTAATTAATTCAATTAAAAAAAAGGGGGCTAAAAAGCCCCCTTAATTTTTTATATTTTTAAACCTTAGATTTTAACTTTCGCTAACGGACCAAACTCATTTTCATAAGCAAGTCTGTAGTTAGGCTGATTCATTAGTAAGTATTTCATTACTCTTTTCGCGTAAGCTTTTTGTGAATCAACAATCTTCTTAAAGAACGGGTCTTTAGAAGAGAAATCACCTACAACTTTATCCCAACCTTTTAACTGCTCTGCTAAAATTGCATCTGAAGTTTGGTAAACGTTTACTTTATGCTCATTCATCAATTTAGATAAATCAGCTGAGTATCTTACCAAAGCTTTAAAGTAGTTAGCGGTATTTGCTGCATACGAAGCATTTTTTAATATTGCTTGGTTTGCAGGAGATAAGCTATTAAATGTTTTTTTGTTAATAGGTATTTCAAACATCTCTTGTGATTGGTGGAAAGATCCTAAGTGATAATGCTTAGAAACATCTTGCATACCAAATTGAGAGTCTGAAGTAGGGTTATTAAACTCAGCAGCTTCGATCAAACCAGTTTTCATGGCTGGCTGAATTTCACCACCTGGTAATTGTCTAACTACCATTCCCATTGCAGTAAGAACGTTAGTTGCAAGACCAACTGTTCTATACTTCATACCTTTAACGTCACTTACTTTAGTTACGTTCTTTTTGAACCAACCAAATGGTTGAGCTGGCATAGGCATCGCAAAAACACCAACATAGTCGTATCCAACTTTTGCTAATGTTTCTTCATACAATGCTCTTCCACCACCTTCTTCCATCCAAGCCATTACTTCTTGAGATGATAGACCGTAAGATGGTCCAGTTCCGAAAAGAGACGCGGCAGGATTTTTTCCATACCAATAAGCAGTAACCCAGTGTCCCATATCAAGAACACCATCACTTACAGCTTGTCCAATTTCTCCAGTTTTTACGACTGCTCCAACAGGCTGAAGATCAATTTTTAAACTTCCACCTGACATGTCTCCAACCATTTTGGCGTAATCTCCAGCCATTTCAAAAAAGATGTTAGCACCTGATGGCCATGCTGCTTGCATCTTTAATGTTTGTGGAGCACCAAAAGCAACATTTGGCATTGCTACAGCTGCTGTCGCTGCTGCACCAGTCGCCGCTGCTGCTTTGAAGAACTTTCTTCTTGAAGGAGTTTTAGAACCCCTCAATGATTTTTTATTCTTAATCATTTATTCTCCTCTTAGTTAATTAACTAAAGAAATTTAAACATAGATTCAGTTTAGAGTCTTTCTAAAAGATGGGCCAAAATGACCCATATTGAACAAATTTTAAAAAAAATTTCAATTACTAGTAGAACTTAAGTTTTAAATTAATTTATTGTCTTCATATACACAGCATTTCTCAGCGGGAATATGAAGTTTAACATTCTGGCTTGGTATTTCCGTCTCTCTGGTGACTTTTGATTTAATTGTAAGACTTCCCATTTTAGCTGTGATTAGTTTATAGTTTCCAAGATCCTCAACCTTTTGAACATTAACTTCTACTAAATTTTCATTTTGATTTTTTGCAATCTTAATAAATTCTGATCTAATCCCTAATTTAATATTCTTTGTTTTTAATTTAGACAAATTTGTATTTGTTTTAATTAAAGTATTATTAATTTTTACACTATCGTTTGAGGAAGGTTCGCTTTCAAATAAGTTCATAGCTGGTGATCCAATAAAGTATCCAACGAATGTTGTATTAGGTCTTTCAAAAAGTTCTTTCGGAGAACCAGTTTGAACTACCTCTCCTTCACTCATAACTATTATATTATCTGCAAAAGTCATCGCCTCGTTTTGGTCGTGTGTTACATAAACTAATGTTGTTTTGTATTGCTCATTAATTTCTTTAAGATTTCTTCTTAATCTAAATTTTAAATCTGGATCAATAACAGTTAAAGGTTCGTCCATAAGAACAGCAGCTACGTCTTCTCTTACAAGGCCTCTTCCTAAAGATATTAATTGCTTTTGATCTGCTGTTAATTTTCTCGCAGGAGAATTTAGAAAAGATTTTAAATTTAAAGTTTCAGCAACTGAATTAACTCTTTCATCAGTTTTGCTTTTAGAAAAATCTCTACATTTCAGTGGGAATGCTAAGTTTTCATAAACAGTCATAGTATTATAAATAACTGGAAATTGAAAAACCTGAGCAATATTTCTATCTTCTGTTTTTAAATCTGTAACATCTTTATCATCAAATAATATTCTTCCAGCAGAAGGTCTCACTAAGCCAGAAACAATATTTAGCATCGTAGTTTTTCCACAACCTGAGGGTCCTAAGATTGCATATCGATTTCCATTTTCCCATGTCATCGAGAAAGGATTTAAAGCAAAAACTGGATTTGGA
Organism: uncultured Pelagibacteraceae bacterium; assembly: GCA_902532645.1. GTDB lineage: Bacteria > Pseudomonadota > Alphaproteobacteria > Pelagibacterales > Pelagibacteraceae > Pelagibacter. Next base: position 5,298 of record CACAIU010000002.1, read on the forward strand.
TCATTTGGATTGTATGAATGAGATATATTACTTAAATCAATTTTGGCCACTCAAACCTCCAAAGGGTGAAGATGCTAATTTTCCATCAGAATTAAAAGCATAAGCTCTATTAATTTTAAAATTAATTTTTACTTTATCGTGTATCTTAAAGTTTAAAACTTCTTCTATTGAAACAATAATTTTTGTATCTCCTCTTTTTAAATGAAGCAAAGTTTCTGAACCACTAATTTCTGCTAGCTCAACTTCAAACTCGTGTCCGTTTTCGTTTAATTCAATGTCAGAAGATCTTAAACCAATTTTTAAACCATCTTCTGTTAATTTAGATAAATGTTGTGGAGCCTCCAGGTTGATCCCTTCAAATTTAATATTATTATCTGAAATTTTAGCCTCTATTATATTCATTGGCGGGTCATTAGAAATTTCTGCCACTTTTAATGAATTTGGGTTTTCAAAAATTTCTTTTGCAGAACCAACTTGTAAAACCTTGCCTTCATCTAAAACAATAACTTCACCATTTAATTCCATGGTCTCTCTTGGATCTGTAGTTGAATAAATTAATATTGTTTCATCTGCTAACCCTTTTGAAAATAGGTTTTTAAACTCTTCTCTTAGTTGCTCTCTCAATTTATAGTCTAAGTTTACTAAGGGCTCATCCAGTAATAGTATTTTTGCATTTTTGACCAAGGATCTTGCAAGCGAAACCCTTTGTTGCTGACCTCCGGAAAGCTCTTGGATTTTTCTTTTTTCGTAACCTAACAATCCTACAGACTTTAAAGCATCCATTACTTTATCATTAATAATACTTTGATCCATTTTTCTTTGTTTCAAAGGAAAGGCTATGTTTTCGTAAACATTTAAATGAGGATAGTTTATAAATTGTTGATAAACCATTGCTACATTTCTTTCCCAGACTGGAACTTTTAAAAAATTTTTACCATCAAATTCAATTTCACCACTGTCTGGTGTCAACAGACCGGCTATTGTTTTTAATAAAGTCGTCTTTCCAGATAGTGTTCTTCCTAAAATTGTATAGAGATTTCCTTCTTTAAAATTAAAAGATACTTCGTTTAAATGATATTGATCATCAGGTTTATAAGATAAATTGTTAGCAACTAAATCCATTATTTGATAGCTCCTGATAAATTTCCTTTTGATAAATATCGTTCAACTATGAACGCAACAATAATTAATGGTGCTACTGAAACTAAAGCTGACGCTGATAAACTCCACCAAGGAGTTACCGATGAATTTAATGCAACAATCTTAACCGGTAACAATTGAACTTCTGTAAAAGTTAAAATGAAAGCAAAGAAGAAATCAATCCATCCAAAAATTATACAAAACATTCCAGCTACAATTAATCCTGGTATTGAATTTGGTAACACCACTTTTAAAAATGCTTGATAAGGATTACAACCATCAATTAGAGCTGTCTCGTCAATTTCTCTTGGAACTTTATTAAAAAAGTCAACCATAATCCAAACTGCTATTGGCATTAACAAAACAATGTAAACTACAATTAACCCAGTTAGGCTATCTAATAAATTTATCGAACTTAAAAATAAAAAAAACGGAATTGATAAAACAATTGGAGGCATAATTCTTTGGGAAATAAAGAAAAAAGTAATGTCATTATTTTTTACAAAACCTGCCTTGAATGTATATCTTGATAGTGCATATGCAGACAATGTTCCAAGAATAATACTAATTAAACTTGCCGTACAAGTTACAAACAAACTATTAAAATAAGGTTCAATTATATCTACCCCTCCTTTGGCAGGCGATTTAATTAAAACCTTCCACCCTTCTAAATTAGGTTCAAAATCTAACCATGGAATATATGTTACACCACCATTAACAGACTGAAAGTCTTTAAAGGATGTTGTTAAAGCCCAAAGAAAAGGCGCTACAACAAATACTGTCCAAACAACAATAAAGAAATATTTTAAAAAAATATATAATTTATTCATACTCTACTCTTTCAATAAAACTTTAGTTAAGACTTTTGCTATTATTGTTAAACTTATGATCATAATTATTAAGTAGGTGAATGACATTGAAGCTGCATAACCCATCTGAAATTCTCTTAGCCCTTTTATGAAAATATAAAAACTTGAAGTTTCAGTTGAAGTTCCTGGGCCACCAGAAGTTAAAACGTAAACTGTATCCATTATCTTTGAAGCCTCAATTAACCTTATAATTATTGCTCCAATTGAGATGGGAGCCATCAATGGAAATGTTACATAAATAAATTTTCTAACTGGGCTAGCACCATCAATCGCAGCAGCTAAAAATGGTTCTTTAGGTAACGACAATAACCCTGCTAATAAAAGTAAAAACATAAATGGTGTCCATTGCCATACCTCAACTATTATGACTGTAAATTTTGCAATAACTGGATCTGTCAACCATTTTGGTGCTACACCAAAAACTGATAACAAATCATTTACTGGTCCAAGAGACTCGTGAAAAAAAGTTCTCCAAATAACCGTCATTATCACCGGGGTTGTCATCATTGGAACTAAAAATAAAACTCTAAAAAATCTTTTAAATTTAATATCTTTCCAAACCATATGTGCCAATGCAAAACCAATCACATATTGCAAAATAACTGTTGTAACTGATAAAAAACTCAATCTAAAAAATGATTCCCAGAATCTTGGATCATCAGTAAATAATCTTATGTAATTTTCTAAACCTATGTAATCTAAACCAGGATTATAACTATTCCATCCTGACAAACTTAATCTAACTACGAAAATAATTGGAAAAATTAATATTCCTATCAACACAAATAAACCTGGAAACAGAAAGAAATATTTATGCTTAAAATTCATTTATATAAAAAGGATTATATTATTTTTGTAATATGTGGCCATTTAAATTAATGGCCACATAAAGTATTTTTAAATTATAGCTTGTTGTCTTCCATTTTGACACCAACAGCATAGGCATCTTGAACTGCTTTTTTACCTACTCTGCTTACAATTGCTTCCCACTCTTTAGCAACTTCGTCTAGAGCTTCTTGAGGAGATAATTGTCCTGCTAGAGCTTTTGAAGTTCCTGTAGCAACAGCACTTGTAAATTCAAATACACCTGGAACTCTTAGAGGGAAAACTCTGTTATTACTTTTTTCCATATCTAAAAGTGTTTGAGTGTAACTGTTAGCGATCTCTGGATCCCAACCCATACTATTAATATAAATGTTAGGGTCAAAGTCTGAGTTTTTAAATGGGTTAACACCAAATCTACCAATAGCTAAATCAGCTTGGTGGTTTGCACCATTAGAAAAGAAGCAAAGATAATCAAATGCCATATCTTTTACTTTACTTTTCTTAGCAACACCTACAGCCCAACCCCAAACAATGTAAGGAGCTTGGTTGTATTGGTTTTCCCAGCTATTTGAAACTCTGTTCCAAACTCTATCAGCGCCTGGAAGTGGAGCTGCACCAACTTTATTTTTAATTGGGCTATCATCTTGCATTGCTGCAATAAACGCATCGTCCCAAGAGAAACTAAATAAAGTTTGTCCACCACCAAATGATCCGATTTCATCACCTAGACCAAAGTTAGTTCCTCCTGGAGGAACATATTTTGTAGCTTCAACCCAATCAGTTAATGCTTCAACAAATCCTGGGTTATTGATGTTTGGCTTCATAGTTTCTAAATCAAAAAAGAAACCACCTGGAGTTCTAGGGTTTTTAGCATAAGCAACTGATCTGCTGAAAAAAGCTGCAAACATTAAGTCATCTTTTTTCATAACTTCAGCTGAACCATATTCTTTTTCACCATCTCCATCCCAATCCCAATCATTGAAATATTTAGCCATTTGAGCGTATTCTTTCCAAGTTCTTGGAACTCTTAACTCATTACCTGTGTCAGCTTTATATTTCTTCTGCATTTCTGGATTATCAATGACATCTTTTCTGTATTTTAGATAATGTCTGTCACCATCAACTGGGTATTGATACATAGTTCCATCCCAAGATGATACACCCATGTGAGATTTTGTTACGTCTTTCATCTCAGGTGAGTTCATATACTTCTTAGGAACTGGTGCTAAATATCTTTTCCAGTCATTAATGAAGTTAGAAAATCCAAACACAACATCGTAAGGAGCTTGTCCAGCTTGGAAAGGAACCATTGCTTTTGAGTACAAATCACCTGCTGGTGTATGTGTAACTTCAACCTTTGCACCAGTTAATTTCTCAAACTGTTCAGCATGTAGAGCTGTTGGCTCACCCATTACCGGTATTGCGTGAGTATTTATTTTAAGAGTTTTTCCTTTGTAATTTTTCTTAGACATCTTCTCATAAGAACAGTCACCAGGAATATCTCCTGTAGCTTTGATATGTGGAAACTGATCGCTCCACTTATCAGCATATGCCATAGGACTAAATATCATCAAACTTGATATTAAAGCCGTCAAGCAAGTTTTCATTATTTTCATTATTACCTCTCTCTTCCTTTACTTAATTACGGAACTAAAACAGCTCTTCCCTTAACCTTACCGTCGTTAAGATCATGGAGCGCTTTATTAGCATCGTCCAATTTATATTCTTGCATGGATAGCTTCACTTTTCCTCGATCAGCTAACTCCATCAATTCGTATAATTCAGACCACGTTCCCACTAAATTTTCTTTTGTTGTTTTTGCATCTGTAATTTTATTTTTAAAATACATAGACTAGAACATTACCTCGCCACCATTTGGTGATATGCAACTTCCATGAAAGAAACTTCCTTCAGGAGAAGCTAGCAACAATACAGCTGGTGCAATTTCATCAACTTCTGCAAATCTATTAAGAGGTATGGCCTTCTTCAAAGTATCAAGAAGTTCATCAGCAAGAGGTGTTAACAAATCAGTATTTGTTACACCTGGTGCTACTGCGTTAACCAATACACCAGTACCAGCACATTCTAGAGCCAAAGCTCTTGTGAATGTTGTGTTTGCTCCTTTAGCTGCACAATAATGTGTTAAAGTTCCAGCACCTTTGTATGCAAGTTGCGAAGTGATATTTATAATACGTCCAGCACCTCTTTTCTTCATATCTTTATAAACTGCCTGCGTCATAAAGAAAGTACCCTTAACATGAACGTTCAACATTCTGTCGAAACTTTCTTCGCTTATTTCTTCAAAATTCTCAGTTATGTTATGACCAGCATTGTTAACCAAGATATCAATATCACCCATCTGGCTTACCGCATTTGCATAAAATTCTTTAACTGATGAAGTTGATGAAACATCACATTCTGCAGCAAAACTTTTACGACCAAGTTTTTCAATTTCAGATGAAGTTTCTTTAGCCTTATCATTGTCTTTGTGATGGCAAAATGCAACATCTGCTCCTGCAGCGGCAAGCGTTAGAGCAACTCCACGCCCTATTCCTCTTGACCCTCCTGTTACAATTGCTTTTTTACCTTTAAGTTTTTCATTTGACATCGTTATTGACTCCTAAGTTAATTTTTTAAACTTATTAGAATAACGTAGAACAAAGGAGTCAACCAAACGTTAAATTGTCCAAAAAGTTGACAAATACAACCTGTGGTTAGTTGTTGAATGCATTATTTTTATTTATTTTTTAGTGATGGGAAATTTATTTTCAACAAGTGAAGAATTTAAAAATATTCTTAAAAAAAGAAAAATGATGTCATATAAAATGGGCCAAGAAATTTCTGATAGTTGGTCAAGATGTATCACAGAGGGGCTTAATCCATTTGAGGATCCAAAACAAAGTGTGGTATCTTCAATTGAATTAAAAGAGATTAAAGAAAAAAATGAGTCTCTTAGAAAAATAGTTCTTCCTGAATTAGAGCTTTTATATTCTCAAATAGCAGGTACCAATTTTATGATTGCATATTCTGATGAGAACGGTCTAGTTCTTGATACAATGTATGATAAAACATGTCTTAATACAGACGTAGGTAAAACTGTAATACCGGGTTCAATATGGACAGAAAAAATTTGTGGCACAAATGGTTTAGGATTATCAGTTGAGTTAAAAAAACCAACAATAGTATCTGGTAAAGAACATTTTTTTACAGCTCATGAAAATATATCTTGTTTCGCAAGTCCAATTATTAATTATTACGGTAAGACTATTGGAATTATAGATGCTTCAACTGACTATATGTCTAGAGAGCAACACACTCTAGCTTTAGTGAAACTTGCAACTAGAAGTATCGAAACCAAATTATTTATTAAGAAGTTTGAAAACGAATTAATTTTATCTTTTCATCCTAGACAAGAGTATTTATCAACAACAAGTGTTGGGTTATTAGCTGTTAATGGAGACGGTTTTATTGTAGGTGCAAACAGTAATGCAAAAATTATGCTTAACGGACTAGTAGATCTAAAAAATGAAGATTTTAATAAAATTTTTACCAATTCATTTCCATCTATTGCAACAGACATTTTAAATAATAAAATATTAAAAATTACTGATCACTTAGGCTCGTCTGTTTTTGTAGTTAAAAGTCAAATTTTTAAAGAAAATAAATTTGTAGATACTGGTAAACAAAATAAAATTTATCCATGTAAAAAATGTGAAGATACTAAAATTAAAAGAGAAAAATGTATTTTAATTAGGTCAACTTTTAATGAAACAAGTAATATTTCTGCAGCATCTAGAAAGCTAGGAGTTTCAAGAACAACAATTTATAAACACTTACAATAAAATTATTTAATCAATTGGATAATCCCAAGCACTACCACCAATAACTTTTGAAATAGCAGAAAAATCTTTAGTATCATTTCCATCTTTACAAAATTGGTCATAAATTTCTAAAGCCATTTTTCCTAATGGCGTTTCTGCATTTACACTTTGGGCACAATCATTTGCAAGTTTAAGGTCTTTATTCATCATTCCTGCAGAGAAACCTGGACGATAATTATTATTTGAAGGTGTACCATCAATTAAACCAGGTAAAGGTGGATAAACAGAAATTGGCCAGCTGTTACCTGATGCATTTTTCATAATTTCATGAACTTTTTTAATATCTATGTTTAATCTTTTTGCTAACATTAACGACTCTGAAGCAGCAATCATTGCAATTCCTAGGGCCATATTGTTACAAATCTTAGCACCATTCCCACTACCTAAATCACCTGCGTGAAATATATTTTTTCCCATGATTTTTAATAAAGGAAGCGCTTTTTCAAAAGCTTCCTTTGATCCACCAACCATTATATTTAAAGTTGCTTTTTGTGCTCCCATTACTCCACCACTAACTGGCGCATCAATCATTTCTATTCCTTTTTCTGAAGCTTTTTTTCCAATCCTGATAGAAGTTTGAATATCAATTGTAGAACAATCAATTAGCAAACAATTTTTTGAAACTTTATTTATTATTCCATTATCACCTAAATAAACTTCCTTAGAATGTTTGCCCTCTGGAAGCATAGTAATAACTGTCTCAACATGATCTGTAATTAAATCATCTAAATTTTCCACTGTTTCAAGATTTTTATCTTTTGCAATCCCAAGCATTTTTTTTGAGACATCAAAAACTTTTACAGATTTACCTGCCTTCATTAAATTTTCAGCCATTGGACAACCCATGTTGCCAACGCCGATAAAAGCTATCGATTGAGACATTTTAATTTACTTTATTAATACAATTTCCAGTTCTAAAAAACTCATCTAAATTATCAATTGCTAAATTTCCCATTGCAATTCTTGTATCTTTTGTTGCACTCCCAAGATGAGGTAAAACAAAAGCACTTGGAATTTTTAAATAACCAGGATTTAGATTTGGCTCATTTTTATAAACATCTAATCCTGCTGCATAAATTTTTCTTCTATTCAATGCATCAATTAAAGCTTCATCATCAACTATATCACCTCTTGCAACATTTGTTATGACGGCACCTTTGGGGAAATACTCAACAGTCTCTTTATTTATCAAGTTCTCTGTTTCTTTTGTGGCTGGACAACAAATTGATAAAACATCTGAGACTGAAAAAAGACTTTTTATGCTGTCATGATATGTTGCACCTTGCTCTTTATCTTCACTTAATTTTGAACGATTATGATAATGAATAACCATACCTAAAGATTTTGCAATTTTTGCAATTTTTTGGCCAATACGCCCCATACCTAAAATTCCTAATCTTGTTCCTGTTAATTGTTTCCCAATTAAATAATCAGCAGACCATTTCCATCCACCTTCTTTTGCAGACTCTATTCCTTCGGAAGCTCTTCTGCACGCTCCTAAAATTAATAAAATTCCGATTTCTGCTGTAGCATCTGATAAAACTTCTGGTGTATTTGTTACTGCTATACCTCTATTCTTTGCTGCTTCTAAATCAATGTTTCCAAATCCTACTGCAAAATTAGAAATTATTTTAATTGTGTCTGGTAATTGATTAATTGTTTCTGCATCTAATTTTTCAGTTAGTGATGATAATATGCCATCAAATCCTTGACTCATTTCAATAATTTTTTTTTGTGAATAAAGTTCATCATTAGTATTAAATTTAGCATCAAATAACTTAGATGCTTTGTCTTCACTTTCTCTTATCAAGCGTCTTGTAATTAAAACTTTTTTCATAATTTCTATTTTAAAATTTCAGGTTTTGGTCCACCTGTGTACCAATCTAAAACTTCAATTGTATGTAATATTGGAACTTTAGTACCATGAGCAATTTGAGTAATACAACCAATATTTCCAGTAGAAATAAAATCTGGATTTAAACTCTCAATATTATTTACTTTTTTCTTCAATAATTGTTTTGCAATTTTTGATTGCAATATGTTGTAAGTACCAGCTGATCCACAACATATATGTCCCTCAGGAATTTCCATAATTTCATTATTAGTTTTCTCAAGTAACGAAACAGGCTGAGAATGAACTTTTTGACCATGCTGCATTGAACACGCAGAGTGATAAGCTACTTTATATTTTTTTTCTTTATCTTTAATATCAAGTTTTAAACTTTCAAATATATATTCCGATATATCTTTTGTAAGCTCTGATATTACTTTTGCTTTTTTACTCAGTTCTTTGTCCTCACGAAAAATAAATCCATAATCTTTCATGGTTGTTCCACAACCTGATGTATTTGATAAAATTGCATCTAAATTTCCCTTTTGATGCTCCTCATACCAAGTGTTTATATTGTTCTTAAAATCTTGATGTGCATCCTCCTCTTTTCCAAGATGATGATTTAAAGATCCACAACAACGAATTTTTTTTGGAACAACTACTTCTACGCCGTGTCTGTTTAATAGCCTTATTGTTGCTTCATTAATTTGAGGAGATATTTCTTTTTGTACACATCCTGTTAAAAGAGCAACTCTAGCAATTCTTTTTTTAGTAGAGGATTTGTAAACTTCTTTAATTGGTAAGCTTTTTTTAGGAAATTTTGTAGGCATTAACTCAATCATGTCCTTAATTTTTGATGGCATTAAGAATTTAAATGGCTTCGATAATTTTACTAATAAACTTGATAATCTAAAAACTTTTGTATTTGGAAGAGTGATAGATAAAAAATATCTTATTAACTTATCAAACAATGATCTTTGATAATTTTTTTCAATATATTTTTTTCCATGGTCAATTATGTGCATATAATTTACACCAGCTGGGCAAGTCGTCATACAACTATAACATGAGAGACATCGATCGATATGCTTTACTACTTTTTTAGTCGGCTTCCGATTATTTTCTAACATATCTTTAATTAGATAGATACGTCCTCTGGGTCCATCTAGCTCATCACCTAAAAGTTGATGAGTAGGGCATGTAGCATTACACATTCCACAATGCACACATTTTTTAAAAACTTTTTCATTTGCAAAATTGTCTGGATCTCTAAGCTGTTCTTCAGTAAATTTTGTTTGCATTAAACACCTCTATACATTTTACCTGGGTTTAAAATTCTTTTTGGATCAAAACTTTGTTTTACTTTTTCAGAAATCATCAAACGTACTTTATCAACGGTAAAAATAGGTTCACCATAATCATATTCGGATGAAGTTTTAATTACTGTCAAATAACCTCCAAAATCGTTTGCCATTTTTTTTAAATCTTTAATCTTTTCCTCTTTTTTACTATTAACTTCAATCCAGAATAACGACCCACACCAGTCAGTAAAATAATTATGATTATTTTCCAAATATTTAGATAATTTTGAACCATTCGCTGGCGGTATCACCATTCGTATTAAATTGTGTTCGGTCTTTTCGAATACCTCTAAATTATTTATTTTTTTCCAAAATGGTTCTGATTGATAAACATCAAGAGTAGATATATCTGAATTGTTTAATTCAAGTTCTTTTTTTAAATTATTAATTTTTTCCTCAATTGAAATTTTACCCCCCTCAACTCTAAATGCTACAAACGAAACTTTTGATTTAAGATCATTAAACTTAAAAACATTATTTCTTTTAGCTGAAAATTCTTTATCATTTGATTGCTCTGGAATAAAGACAGCACCAGAAATTTCACTACTTGAACTAGATAATTTATTAAACAAATCATAAATTTGTTCAAAATTATTAGGATAAATTATTACAGTTTTCGAAGAGTCTTTTTTAGGTAAAACCTTTAATGTAATTTCAGTCAAAGCAACAAGTGTACCAAACGAACCAGCTATAAGTTTTGATAAATCATAACCCGTAACATTTTTAACGACAGTGCCTCCTGATTTAATTATATCTCCTTTTCCATTCACTCCCTTAAAACCTAGGACATGATCTCGAACACTTCCAACTTTAAATCTTCGTGAGCCTGCATAATTACATGATAAGTATCCTGCTATTGTTCCTTTATTTGATTTGCCATCTTTAATATACCCGAAGTCTATTGGTTCAAAAGCTAGCTCTTGATTATTTTCGCTTAAGACCTGCTCGATTTCATTGATTGGTGTACAGGCTTTAACTTTGATATACAATTCTTCAGGTCTATAATCGATAATACCAGAAATTTTAGACAAAGAAGTAGTGTTAGCCGATTGAGTTTTGTTTCCAATAAAGCTTTTTGAATTGTTACCAATAATTTCCGTTGGAGAATCTTGTTTATATAGTTCCCGAATTAAATCTGAAACTTCAACCTCATCTTTAGGGTAATAGACGTTGTTAGAATCTTGGAAGATCTGGGAATTTATCTTTATTTTTGTGGACATGAACCCTTCCTTCCTCTGCACATTTTCTAAGTATAGGATAAACTTTTCCAGGATTTAATAAATTTTTTTCGTCTAATGATTTTTTAATACTTAATTGTTGTTGTATATCGTTATCATTAAACATTTCACACATAAGTTCTCTTTTTTCTATACCAACACCATGCTCACCTGTAATAACTCCACCAAGTCTTACACATGTTTTTAATATCTCAGAACCAAATTCCTCAGTTTTTCTAAGTTGTTCTTTATCATTTCCATCAAACATAATAAGTGGATGTAAATTTCCATCACCTGCATGAAAACAATTTGCCACTGGTAATTCATATTTTTCTGATAATTTTTTAATTTCTAATAATGCTTCAGCAAGCTTGCCTCTTGGAATAGATCCATCCATACAATAATAATCAGGGGCCATAGCTCCACAAGCTGGGAAAGCAGCTTTTCTTCCAGCCCAGAAAGAAAGTCTTTCTTTCTCACTATTACTAAGTTTAAGACTAGAACAATTATTTTTTTTACAAATTGCCTCTACTTTTTTAATTAACTCATTAACCTCTGACTCTGTTCCATCAAGTTCTACTATTAATAATAATTCCGCATCTCTTGGATATCCTGCTTTACTAAAATTATCTGTTGCCTCAATTAAAGCCTTATCCATTATTTCCATTCCTGCTGGAACTATTCCACTTGAAATAATTTCTGAGGCTGCATCTCCACCTTCTTTAATAGATGGAAAACCTATCAAAGCCGCTCTTACTACTTGAGGTGTTTTTAAAATTTTAACTGTAACTTCAGTGACAACTCCCAATAATCCCTCTGAACCACAAATTAAACCCATAAGATCATATCCCTCTTGATCAAAAGATTTTCCTCCAAATCTACAAATAGTTCCATCCATCATAACCATTTGTACACCTAAAATATTATTTGTGGTTGTTCCATATTTTAATGAGTGAACTCCACCAGAATTTTCAGCAACATTTCCACCTATAGAACATGCTAACTGGCTCGAAGGGTCTGGCGCATAATAAAATCCTTTGTGTTGAACTGCATGAGTAATACCTAGATTTGTAACTCCTGGCTGAGTCACAACACATTTATTTTCGTAATCAATTTCTAATATTTTATTAAATTTTCCTAAACCAAGAAGAATAGCGTCTTGAAGAGGTAATGCTCCGCCGGACAATCCTGTGCCTGCACCTCTTGGTACAACTTTTATATTTTCACTATGACAATATTTTAATATCTCGCTTACTTCTTTTGTATTTTCTGGAAGTACTACTGCTAATGGTGTTTGCGTATAAACTGATAAAGCATCAGTTTCATATGGTCTCAATTCATCAGCCTCACTCAATACATTTCCTATATTGGTTAACTTTGAAAGTTTTTTTACTATTTCACTTTTTTTACTTAAAATAGAATTATCAATTTTTGGTAAAGCTATTTCAGACATAGCTTAACCTAACATTTTTTTGATATTTTCCAATGCGTTAGAAATGTTATCTCGAGAGGCTGCAAAGCTAAATCTTACATAATCTTTGCATGTTTTTCCAAAAGCTGTACCGGGAACTATAGCAACACCAGCCTCATGCATAGCTCTTTTACAAAATTCACTACCATCCATTCCAGTTCCAATAACTTTAGGGAATGCATAAAATGCTCCACCAGGTAAACTACATTCTACACCAGGTAAACTATTCAAACCTTCATGAATTAATTTTCTTCTTAATGTGAACTTTTCCATCATCTCATCAATTGAGTCATCAGGTCCATCTAAGGCGGCAATACCTGCGAACTGAGCGGAAGCATTCACACATGAAACACTATTAATTAATAATTTGTTTACATGTTCAACTAAATTTTCTGGCCAAAAACTCCAACCAAGTCTCCAACCTGTCATTGAGTAAGCTTTACTCCAACCTTCTAAAACTATTAATCTTTCTCTTAACTCAGGGTAATTAAAGAATGTTGGCATTTCTTTATCATCAAAAATTTGTCTACTATAAATTTCATCACTTAAAATAGTCACATGAGGATGTTTTTTTAAACCCTCGGCCAATTTGTCTATTTCTGATTTTTCTACAAAACTTCCAGTAGGATTATTTGGATTTATTAAAATTAATAATCTAGTTTTATCGGTAATTAGAGATAAAATTTTATCTGCACTAAACTTTAAATCTTTATCTTCAGTTAGATCGTAAGGTACTGCAGTAGAACCAGTATAATTAATCATTGATTCATAAATAGGAAATGCTGGAGTTGGATGAATTATCTCTGCTCCTGGCTCACCAAAACACTGAATTGCATAGTGCATTGTTGGTTTCCCACCTGGCATAATAATAATTCTTTCAGGATCTACCTCAGCACTATAACGTTTCTTTATCCATCTAGTGACTGCCTGTCTACACTCTAAAATACCATTCGAAAGAACATATCCGTGATGTCCATCATCTAGAGCTTTTTTTGCTGCTTCAACTACATGTTTTGGTGTTTTAAAGTCAGGTTGACCTAAACCTAAGTGAATCATAGGTTTGCCTTGAGCTTCAAGTTTTTTTGCTTCAGCTAAAACAGAAAAAGCGCTTTCAGTTCCAAGCCTATTTAAAGATTTTGCAAGTTCCATACAATTTAAAAATTAAAAACGAGAAACTAAACGAAAATTGGTTTTTTGTCTATTTAGTTTAAAAGTCTAATTTATCAAATAAATGCTTAAAATTCTTATATTTTAGTCTCTATATATTATTTTTGACGCATCAAGATCTTTAACAGACTTGCAGCCCATTAAAATCATATTTCTTCTAATTTCTTTTTGCATGTTTTCTAAAAGTCTTTCAACACCTCTTTGACCACCAGCACCTAAACTAAAAAGAAATGCTTTTCCGAAACTACATGCTGTTGCGCCTGCAGCTAAAGCTTTAAGAACATGTGTACCTCTTCTTACACCACCATCAAGAATAATTTCTAATTTATCACCAACTGCGTCTGAAATTGCTTTAACTTGATCAAATGGAGATCTTGATCCATCAAGTTGTCTTCCTCCATGATTTGAAATCATAATTGCTGAGCAACCAATGTCTATTGCTCTTTTAGCATCTTCTACTGACATTACACCTTTAAGAGCCATAGGCTTGTTCCATTTTTTTATACAATACTCTGCATCCTTCCAATTCATAGCTGGGTCATATTGTTCATTAATATAATCCATAACTGATTTTGCAATATTTGTACCTTTATCAGTTTTGTTTTTAATGTTTGCTAATTCAAATTTTTTATTCGTAAAGTATTTAAAAACCCATCCCGGTCTCATTGCAAAACTCAATAAACTATCCAAAGTAAATTTAGGTGGTGTGGTAAATCCTGTTCTATGATCTCTTTCCCTATTTCCAGCAACAAGCGTATCAACAGTAATACACATTCCATCAAAATTAGCTCTACTGCATCTTTCAATTAAATCATCAGTTATTGATTTATCTTTGTGAATATAAAGTTGAAAAAGTTTTGGCCCACTAGAAACATTTGCAACCTCTTCAATTGAAAATGAGGCCATTGTAGACATGCTATAAATTGTATCAAACTTTTCTGCAGCTCTAGCAGAAGCTTTATCACCCTCAGGGTCATATAAACTTTGCATCGCCGTAGGAGACAAAAACAAAGGCATACTAATTTTTCTACCAAAGACAGTTGTGGATAAATCTGGTTCACCAACACTATTAAGAATATTTGGCACTAAATCGCAATCATTGAATGCATCTGTATTTCTATTTAGAGTAACTTCATCATCTGCTCCTCCATCAATATAGTGAAAAATTGGAGCTGGTAATTTCTTTTTAGCTAATTTTCGAAAATCATCAAAATTATAACAATCATCTATATTCATAACTTTTATAATCTAAAAGTTTTTAATAAAGTTAAACATATAACTATTTGCCCCAGGATTTTTATCACCTAAACTAGCATTAGATACATGGTTATAGGAAAGTGCTAAACTTGAACTTTTTGAAATCTTATATGAAAATTGTACTTCAGACTTAAATTCAAGAACATGTCCTAAGTCTTTTCCATCACCTTTAGAATATAAACCAGGAGCAAAACTTGGAGTAAACATTAATCCTCCCATATCAACATTCCATTCAAATCCTGTATAAATATATGCAGCTGAATTTTCAGTAATAAAGCCACCAGTTATTGGTGAAATATTTCCAATGATACTATCTCTTTCCAAATTTTCATTTTGATGTTGAAATCCTAACAACATTGCAGATTGTTTATCATCACTAAAATCAAAGTTGCCAATAAAAAAATTATATTGATGTGGGCTAATATTTTCAGCTGATGCTTTAAAGGCTAAAAATAGAAAAAAGAAAATTGCCCAAAATTTTTTAAAATTCATAAGGTTTTTTATCAGATTATATTTTTTTTATAAGTTTTTTATAGATTATTGCACCACCAATTAAGAAGATCAATAGAGGCAATAACCATAAAATATATGTATTTTTATTTATACCTGGATCATACAATATCCAATCTCCATACTTTTTCTTAAAGTAATTATAAATTTGTCTTTCCGATAAACCCTCTTCAATTTTATTTTCAACAAGAATCTTTATACTATTTGCAAATTCGGAGTCTGAGTCATAAACGGACTGACCTTGACAAATTAAACATCTTAAATTTTTTGTAATATTATTTATCCTATCTTGTTCTTCTCCCTTAACTGAAGTTAGATTTAATAAAAAAAATAATAAAAAAATAATATATAAAAATCTCATTTTATTAATAGATTAATTTCATCAACGTATTGCTGATTAAGTGGTCCTATATATTTCTTAATAATTTTATTGTTAGAAATCAAGTAAGATTCGGGAACACCAAATGCGCCCCACTCAATTGAAATTGTTCCATCGTTATCAATAAATATTTGATCATAGGGATTTCCTAATTCTTTTAAAAAATTTTCAGCATTTTTTTTATTATCTTTATAATTTATGCCTATTAAGATTATTTTTTTTTTCTTTTTTAAAGACATTAAAAAATTATGTTCTTGTCGACATGGTATACACCAAGAAGACCATATATTTAATAGATAAACTTTATCATCCTGAAAAAAATTTAACGAATTAAAAATTATATTTGAATTAAAATTTTTAAAGTTGGTTGATGGTATATCACTGCTTATATTTTTATCTGGCGTGTAAATATTTGAATTCTGTAAACCTTTGTAAAAAATAAAAAATATTATTCCAAAAATAATAATAACTGAAAAAGGTAATATTTTATTTTTCATGATCTTTTTTGTAAAAAGCTAACAATGCCTCCAAAAGATATTAGAATTACTGATAACCAGATCCATAACATAAATGGTTTAACTTGATATCTTACGTTGAAAAAATCCTGGTTTTGAACGAGATTAATTACAATAAATTTATCTGACATAAGTGTTGTTTTAATATCAGCTTCACTTGTGGCAATGACAGGTTGATTATAAATTCTCAGCTCTGGCGAAAATCTATCCTCTTCACCATTTAAATTACTTATAGAAAAATTTGCAATAATAGCGTTATAATTTTTTTCTTTTTTCTGATCAACACTTTCAAAAACTATCTTGGTTTTCGAATTTTCAAAAGTTTCACCAACCTTGAGATTTGTTATAATTTCGCTTGCAAATATATTGTTAAACAAGATACTTAGGATCAATAAACTAAATCCAAAATGAGCAATATTTTGTGAAATATTTTTATATTTTTTTACAAAAAAATCTCGCAAGGTAATAAAGAATAAATAAAGCGCACTCGATATCAAAATTGTATTTATTAAAATATTTTGATTAAAATTTTTTAATATTAAAAATGCTAATAAAAGTGAGATAATCAAAAAAGAAATTAAATAAATCTTATCTTCTAGTTGAGATTTGATCCATTTAAATTTTGGACCTATCGCCATCATAAGTAAAAATGGAATTAAAAATGGAATTATCAATTTATGATAAAATGGTGGTCCGACAGATATTTTTTGAGAAGAAATTACATCTAAAAAAATTGGATAAACAGTACCTATTAATACAACTGATAAAAAATACATCATGAACCAATTATTAATTAATATTGAAGTCTCTTTGCTCAACCAAAAAAAACTATGAGATTTTCTATCATTATCTTTATGAAAAAAGAAAAAAATTAAAATAGATAAAAAAATTAAAATGAATAGAAAAACAAGAATAAATAAACCTCTTTCAGGATCATTTGCAAATGTATGAACTGAATTTAATATTCCTGATCTTACTAAAAATGTTCCACACATACTTAATGTAAATGTTGCAATAGAAAGAATTATTACCCATGAAGTTAGAATAGATTTTTTTTCTAATACTAAAATACAATGTAAAAGAGTAGTTAATGCAAGCCAAGGCATTAGAGAAACATTCTCAACTGGATCCCAAAACCAAAAACCTCCCCAACCCAATTCGTAATAAGCCCAAATTGATCCAAGCAGTATTCCTAAAGTCAAAAATATCCATGAAATTAAAATCCATTTTTTTATATGGGATGCCCAACTAGTAGAAATAATTTTTAAACTTGTTGCTGCCAAAACAGATGAAAAAATAATTGAAGAACCAACATAGCCTAAATATAAAACAGGTGGGTGAATTGCTAAAGCAGGGTCTTGTAAAATTGGGTTTAATCCAAGACCTTCTGTAGGTATTGGAAAAATATAGTTAAATGGATTTGATGTTTTGATTAAAAATAAAAAGAAACCAACTATTATTATTTGTTGAAAAACTAAAGTTAAAATTTTGTATTTTACTGGTTGATTTTTAGTCCTTACTAAAAATAAGAAAACAAATAACGTTAAAACAAGTAACCATAATAATAAACTACCTTCATGATTCCCCCAGGTTCCACTTATTTTGTAAAATAATGGTTTGGTAGTGTGAGAATTATTAAATACTGTTTCATTGCTAAAATCCGAAATAACAAAAGAAAAAATCAAACACAAAAAACTAATAACAACAAAAAATAATTGTAAAAATGTAAATGATAATATTTTGGTATCTAATATATTTGAGTTCTTAAAATTTTTATATGAAAAATAAAATAATGATAATCCAATAATTAATCCTATTATTAATGAATAATATCCAACAAGACTATAGATCAATTTATTTTTCTCCTAATGCTTCTTTTACCTCTGGCGGCATATAATTTTCATCGTGCTTCGCTAAAATTTTTGTTGCAGAAAAAAAGTTTCTATCTTTCAAAAAACCTTCAGCAACAACCCCTTTTCCTTCAGCAAATAAATTTGGTACTGCGCCCGAATAAGTAACATTTATTTCATTTTTAAAGTCAGTAATTATAAAATTCACTTCATTTGAACTTATGGAAATAGAGTTTTTTTTAACCATTCCTCCAACTCTTATTTTGCTTTTATCTATTTCAGAAAGTGATTTTATCTCGGAAGGAGATTGAAAATATACAACATTTTCCTCTAATGATTTTAAAATCAAAAATATTGTTAAAATTAGAGTAATTAAGATTATTACTACAAACAAAAATCTTAATTTAACTTTTCGACCATACATGGTTTAAAAGTTAATTATTTGTTACGTTTGCTAAAATTTCTTTATTTATTCTTTGTGATTTTGCAGAATTAGCTTGCTCAGTAGTAAGTGATCCAAATTTAGCAACAAATTTGTTTTGTTCTTTAACAAATTGCATTTTACTTACCAAATATAAACCTAGGAAACTTAATAAGGTAAAGCTAAAAGCAGATAACACGTACACTGCATATCCATTCATAAAAAGTAATTCATTTATCATAATCTATCTAAGCCTTTATTTTTAATTTTTATCAGTTCTGTATTATATTTCATTAAGAAAATTAACAATGAAAAAAGAGCAAATGCCGCAGTCATTATCAATAACGGATAAAGCATTGATGAATGAATTGAGCTTTTTGACAAAATATTAATAGATGCAGGTTGATGGAGTGTATTCCACCAATCAACTGAGTACTTGATAATTGGAACATTAATAATTCCTAAAATAGTTATAAAAGTTGAAATCTTATAGACCTTTTCTTCCTTATCATAAATTCTCCATAGAATTAAATACATTGCATAGAATAAAGCTAAAATTAGCATTGAAGTAATTCTTGCATCCCAAGCCCACCATGTTCCCCAAGTTGGTTTTCCCCAAATTGATCCTGTAACTAAAGCTATAATATTAAAAACAAATCCTGAAGGAGCTAAACTTTTAGAAATTAAAAAAAAGTTTTTGTTTCTAAATACAAAACCACAAATAGATAACAAAGTGATAGAAGAAAATATTCCAAGTGAAATCCAAGCGGCAGGAACGTGAACATACATAATCCTGACTGCATCACTTTGTTTGTAATCTTCAGGAGATATAATTAATGCCTCAACTAAACCAACAGTTAGCACGATAATAAACAAAAATAATACGTACTTAGGTGCTTTTGAAGTAATTTTGAAAATCTTGTTAGGTTCAAAAAGTTTAAACATATTTTAATTTAGAATTTTTTTTGGTGATTTCTATTACGAAATAGTTTTCTGATCAAGAATGCAGAGGGGAGATAATAAGATTGAAATTAACGTTTAACACTCTTGACCAGAAGATACTAAAAATATAGCTAATTTATATGGCCTAGATTTGAGCTAAATGTGGTTGAATAATGGTTGCCTTAATTAGAAAGCTTGAAATAACTAGATCCTTTTTTCCCTGAAAAAATCTCTTCAATTAAAGGGTGTTTTATTGGTTCATCAGAATCATCCATCAGCAAGTTTTGTTCAGAAACATAAGCTTCATAAGTTATCTCATCATTTTCTGCTAATAGGTGATAAAATGGTTGATCTTTTCTTGGTCTCACATTTTTTGGAATAGATTGATACCATTCTTCAGAATTATTAAATTTGAAATCAACATCATAAATTACACCTCTAAATTCAAAGTGTTTATGCTTTACGATGTCTCCAATTGAAAATTTAGCTTTTTGAACTGGCATTGATCTTAGTATGGGTATTTAAAAATAAAAATCAATGCTAAAAATATAAATGTTTTGTGATGTGGCAAATATGTTAATATCTTTTTGGTGAATAAATCTTTTTTAAAATTTGTTACTGATTTCGGTCCTTTAGCAATATTCTTTTTCTATTACTACAATAGTGGTAAAAATTTATCAGTAGCAATACCTCCACTGATAGTTGCAACTTTAGTTGCATTAGCAATAGTTTGGTTTTTTGAAAAAAAAATTCCTCCAATGCCTTTGGTAAGTGGAATTTTAATTACTTTTTTTGGTGGATTAACTATTTACTTTAATGATCCTATATTTATTTACGTAAAACCAACTATCATCAATATTATGTTTGCTCTTGCATTATTTTTTGGGAAATATTTTACCAATGAACCTATTCTTAAAAAAATTATGGGTAAATCTATTCCTCTAACTGATATTGGGTGGGAAATTCTTAATAAACGATGGATGTATTTTTTCTTTGGTCTTGCTTTATTAAATGAAATTGTTTGGAGAACTCAAACAGAAGAATTTTGGGTTAATTTTAAAGTGTGGGGAATGCTTCCAATAACAATAATATTTACAGGATTTCAAATCCCTTTAATTAATAAACATAAGATTGATGCGTAGTAATTTAAAATTAGTAGTAAATAATCCTCATAATAAATTTGAAGAAAAACACTTTTTTGAAAAAGATGAGCTAAAAATTATATTAGACTTATATGCTAAGATGGTTTCTGAAGGATCTTGGAAAGATTATGGTTTAAGTATATCAAGTAAACAAGTGGGGTTTAGTGTTTTTAGAAATGCTACTGAAAATGCCCTATATAAAATTTGTAAAAATTTTAAGCCTAAAAATAAAAATCTTAAATATTTGATTACTGATACGAGCGGTAAAATACTAAAAAATTCTTACGATCTTAGAATTTTATTAAAAAATACCAACTGGAAGAAACTTCAAAAATAAATTTATCTTCTTTGACCAAATAATCTTAACAACATTATAAATAGATTGATAAAATCTAGATATAAAGTTAAAGCGCCCATTACAGCTTTCTTGCCCATTAACTCTCCTGAGTCTGACGCAACATACATATTTTTGATTTTCTGAGTGTCATAAGCTGTTAAACCGACAAATATTAAAACACCTAAAATTGAAATCACAAAATACATCATAGAAGATTTCATAAAGATATTAACAATTGAAGCTATAATTATTCCAATTAGACCCATCATTAAAAAAGAGCCTAACTTTGTAAGATCTCTTTTAGTTGTGTATCCATAAATACTCATCGCTCCAAATGTTGCAGAAGTAATGAAGAAAACTCTTGTTACACTCATTCCAGTATAAACCAATAAAATTGAAGATAATGATAGACCCATCAAGGCTGCAAAAACCCAAAACGTAGTTTGTGCCTTTGATGCACTCATTTTATTAATTCCAAAACTCATGTAAAAAACGATACCTAGAGGTGCTAACATTACAAGCCATTTAAGACCTGATAAATAAATTGCATTCCCCATCTGCGTTAGACCAACGATTGAACCTGCATCATTAGTAACAACAGACATTTTAAATGTTAATAGTGCTACTATTCCGGTTAGCAATATACCTGTTGCCATGTAGTTATAAACTTTTAGCATGTAGGCTCTTAAGCCTTCATCCATTACAGCAGCTGTTTGTTGTGCTGCTTTTGCTCTATTTAGTATTCCGTTTTTATCAAATTCCATAATAAGTAATATATATATTCTTTTACTAATTATTCAAGATACCTTAAAAGATTAACAAAATTTTAACTTGATATTTCTAATGAATTACAAAAATTTAGGTAATACCGATATTAAAGTGAGTACAATTTGTCTCGGTACTATGACGTGGGGAGAACAAAATACTGAGCTTGAAGCATTTGAACAAATGGATTTTGCTTTAGATCAGGGAGTAAACTTTTGGGACACCGCTGAATTATATGCAGTACCACCAAGAAAGGAAACCTATGGTGATACAGAAGAAATTATTGGAAACTGGTTTGAAAAAACAAAAAAAAGAGACAAAGTCATTCTTGCAACAAAAGTTGCTGGTCCAGCAAGAGATTATTTGAGAAGTGGAGAAAATAGTTTTGCAGGTCCAAACTTAGAATCTGCTTTAAATGACAGTCTTAAAAGACTTAAAACTGATTATATAGATTTATATCAACTTCATTGGCCAGAAAGAAATGTAAATAATTTTGGAAGACTTGGTTATGTTCATAAGGAAAATGAATGGAATAAATTTGAAGATGTTCTTGCAGAATTAAATAAATATATTGATCAGGGAAAAATAAGATACGTTGGTTTATCAAATGAGACCCCTTGGGGAGTTTTAAATTATCTTCAGTTATCCAAAGATAAAAAGTTGCCAAGAATGATGTCAATCCAAAATCCTTATAGTTTATTAAATAGATCTTACGAAGTTGGACTAGCTGAAGTTTCTATAAGAGAAAACATTGGCTGCCTAGCTTACTCACCATTAGCAAGTGGATATTTAAGTGGAAAGTATAGAAATAAGAATTTCCCTAAAGGATCAAGAATGGAGAGAGATTTCGATTTCTGGACAAGGTATAGAAAGCCAAATACTGAGGATGCAGTTGAACATTATTATAAAATTAGTGAAAAGTTTGGTCTAGATATGAGTCAGATGGCGATAAAATTTTGTGAAATCCAAGACTTTATGACTAGTGTAATAATTGGAGCAACTACAATGGAGCAGTTGAAAACAAATATAGAAAGTGTAAATGTAAACTTATCTGATGATGTCATTAAAGAAATTAACCACGTACAAACAATTTATCCAAATCCATGTCCATAATTAAAAAAATTACAATATTGTTAGGAATATTTTTTATAAGTGGTGTTGCTCAAGTTTCAGCTCAGGAAATTAAAAAAATTGGTAAATATAAAGATTGGGAGGCAATGGTCGTTATGGATGCTGACGGTAAAGTATGCTTTGCGCAATCTTTACCTATTTTGCAAGCACCCAAAACTAATAAAAGAGATGCAAAGTTATTTGTAGCATTTAGACCAAACGACAATATAAAAAATGAAGTGAGTGTTACCCCGGGTTATGAATTCAACAAAAATAATTCTGTAACAGCTGCTTCAGGGAAGAATAAATTTAAATTTGATATTAAAGAACAAGGTTTTGCGTGGATTGCAGACAACAAAATCGAATTAAAAATGATCAAACAAATGAGAAAAGGATCTAGAATTATGATCACTGGATATAATCAACAAGGTTCTCAAACAATTGATCATTACTCATTATTAGGATTTACTAAAGCTTATAACGCTTCAAGAAAAGCTTGTAGTTAATTCAATGAAATCAAAAAAGAAAATTGTTCTAGCTTATTCTGGAGGGCTCGATACTTCTATAATTTTAAAATGGCTTCAAGAAAATTATGATGCAGATGTAATTTGTTATACAGCAGATGTTGGACAAGAAATTGATAGAAAAAAAATTATTACTAATGCAAAAAAATTTGGTGTTAAAAATATAATTATTAAAGATTTAAAAGATATTTTTGTTAAGGATTATGTTTATCCCATGATCAGAGGACACGCGATCTATGAGGGTGTTTATTTATTAGGGACATCAATAGCAAGACCTCTTATTGCAAAAGATCAAATAAGAGTAGCTAAAAAATTTAAAGCCTATGCAGTTTCACATGGAGCAACTGGTAAAGGCAATGACCAAGTTAGATTTGAATTAGGCTATCATTATTTTGGTCCTAAAATTAAAATTATAGCTCCGTGGAGAATTTGGAAACTAAAATCTAGAACAGACTTAATTAATTATGCAAAAAAACATAGCATAGCTATTCCTAAAGATAAAAAAGGTGCACCTCCTTTTTCAGTGGATGATAATTTATTTCATACATCAACTGAAGGTAAGGTTTTAGAAAATCCAAAAAATTCTGCTCCAGAATTTATTTTTCAACGAACAGTTTCTCCTGAAAAAGCACCCAACAAACCATCTTTTGTTACTATTAATTTTAAAAACGGTGATCCTTTTGGAATTAATGGAAAAAAATTATCTCCAGCTAAATTATTAACTAAGTTAAATGATCTAGCAGGCAAAAATGGAATTGGAAGAGTTGACTTAGTAGAGAATAGATTTTTAGGTATTAAATCTAGAGGAGTGTATGAAACACCTGGTGGGACTCTTTTAATAAATGCTCATAGAGCAATTGAGTCTGTTACCTTAGATAAGGAAACTATGCATAAAAAAGATCAGATAATGTGTAGATATGCAGAGTTAATTTACAATGGTTATTGGTATTCAAAAGAAAGATTTAAACTTCAAAAAATTGTAGATTTAAAAAGAAGCAAAGTTAATGGCTCAGTTAAACTTAAATTGTATAAAGGAAATATTACAATTCTATCTAGAGTTACTAATAGCGGCGCTTACTCAATGAAAAAAGTCTCATTTGAAGAAAATAAGTCATTTAATAAATCTAACGTTGAAAGATTTATCAATTTTCACAAAAAAAAGCTTCGTTCTTAGTAACGTTTAGGACAAATTAACATTTGTTTAAATCACTAAAAATTATATCCTTAGATCATGGAATCAATAAAGAATTGGATGAGAGATGCTGCAAATATTTTATTCGATGATAGTAAGAATGATCTACGCGCACTTCCTAAAACAGTTAGATTACAAATTCTTTTAGTTTTAAGTTTTATTTGGACTACTGTTTTTAGTTTATATGTTTTTTCTTACACAACTTTCGCATTTGGATGGGCTGGACTTTTTTTAGCTCATATAGGTTTAATATTTGCCGTCTATATGACTTTTAAACAATTCCATAGAGCAGAAGAAAAGTCTGCAAGTGTTTTTCAAACAAAAAATTTTGATCCTTTTAAAATCATGGTCATAGTTTTTGTAATAGTATTTATATTCGTATTTTCAAAAGGAATTGAGGTTTTGACAAGTCCAAACCCAAACTCTTATTCAATACCTTATGATGGTCCCTTAAAATCTGCAATTGAAAAATGGTTACCTTTTAGTAAAGATAAATAATGGATAACATAACAAAAAACTTACAGTTAGCATTAATGGTTATTATCTTAATCAGTACTGTCATCGCTGTTGGGATTGAAATGAAAAACATGTTTTTAAATCAATCTGTTACATTAGCAGATTTGCTTTTAATGTTTCTTTATTTGGAAGTACTAGCGATGGTTAGGGTTTTTTGGAACCAACAATCTATTAGTATTACCCTACCACTTCTTATCGCGATTACCGCCCTTGCACGATTTATTATTCTACAAGGCAAAGAAATGGATCCTACTGCACTTGTTTATGAAGCAGTAGCTATTTTGTTAATAGCTGCAGCAATTGTTGTTTTAAGATTAAGACATAGTGACAAATTAGGTCTTAAGAAAAAAAAATCAAAATAATTTAAAATGATATTTGAAGCTTCAAGGGCTAAGGCCTTAAATCAATTAAATAATTTTGTTGAGAATAATCTTGGAGAATATTCAAAATTAAGAAATTTTGATTTTGGACCTGAAAAAAGATCTAATATATCTTGCTTATCACCATATATAACTCATGGAATAATTAATGAACAAGAAGTCATTCAGAAAGCTCTAAGTAAATTTTCTTTTTCAAAAAATGAAAAGTTTATTCAAGAAGTTCTATGGCGAACTTATTGGAAAGGTTGGTTAGAACTTAGACCAAATGTTTGGGCTGATTATCTTATCGAATTAAATCAAATCAAAAATGAATTTAAAGATAATAAAGATTATATTGCAGCAATCGAAGGAAAAACAAAAGTAGATTGCTTTAATGAGTGGGTGAAAGAGCTTAAAGAAAGCAATTATTTGCATAATCACACAAGAATGTGGTTTGCTAGTATTTGGATTTTTACTTTAGAATTGCCTTGGCAATTAGGTGCAGAATTTTTTATGCAACATCTTTATGATGGAGATGCTGCATCAAATACTCTTGGGTGGCGATGGGTTGCGGGTGTTCAAACTCAAGGAAAACATTACCTTGCAAGTGAATGGAATATTAAAAAATTCACTAACAATAGATTTCAAAATATAAAATTAAATGAAAATGCTCCTCCAAAAGTATCTGAAAAATCTTATCAAATAATTAAACAGGATTTCAATAACCCACAAAAGATTCAGAATAAGAATCTTTTAATTTTTGAAAATAATCTCTCGTTTGAAATCACTGACTTTAAGGAAAACAACTTTAAGAAAATTTACTTAGTTTCTAGTAAAAATGAAAATAGAGCAATAAAACTCAGTGAAAAGTTAGTGAAATTTAAATCTCATTTAATAGAAGACCAAGAACAAAGATTAAAAAATCAATCTATTGATTGTCAAATTATAGATATAAGTGAATTAACAAATATTGAAAATTATTACGGTTTGTATCCAACAGTAGGTGAAAATTTAGATTTTTTAAATTCTAATAATTTAAAGATAGATTTTTTATATAGAAATCTTGATCAATTAGCTTGGCAATACTGTAATAAAGGTTTTTTTAATTTTAAAAATTATATTCCTAAAATAGTTTCAAGCTTTAATTAAAACCAACGAACCATTCCAATAATTCCAGCGGTTGCATAAAAAAATTGCAAAAATAAAATTCCTTTATGACCACCTCTGTAGGCCCAAATTCCAATTAAAATGGCTGACAATAACAGTAGACAAAATCCAAAAAATTCTATGCCTATATTTAAAGCGACAAACAAAGAATACAATATTGCAGTTATAACTCCTGCCCATTCAAAAATTTTATTATTCATAAAAGTTTTTTAAAATTATTATAGAGGATTGTAGAGTAGTTATTCATATCTTTCATGTTGTCTTTTGCAGATTGATCAAACTTTTCTAACGCACCATTACCAAGCTGATCTTCCAAAGCTTTTTTATACTCCGGAACACACCCCCATTCATTAACAGTAGAATCTTTTATTTCTATATGAAATTGAATTCCATAAGCATGGTTTTGATATTTAAAAATTTGATACTTGGTTATTGGGGACGAAGCTAATAAAGTTACATCTTTATTATTTTCAATGCCTTGAACCTCATAAGAATGCCATTGTAAACTTTTAATCGTATTAGGAAATTTTGAAAATAATTTATCTTCATCTTTTTCATTAGAAAAATTAATATCCATAATTCCTATTTCTCCTGGTTTAGATTTAACCACTTTTCCACCAACTACTTCCCCTAAAAGCTGACAACCTAAACAAAAACCTAAATAAGGTTTTTTTAAATTCAAAACAAATTCTTTAATTCTTTTCTTTTCTTCTATTAACCAAGGATATTCTTGTTCCATATAGGTATCCATTGGACCCCCCATACAAAACATTCCATCAAATTTACTTAAATCGTCTGGTATTTTTTCACCTTCATCTAACTCAATGGTAATTAAGTTAAATCCATCAGCTAACATTAAATCTTTAATGTAACCTGGATCTTCTATTTTGATATGTTGTAATACTATTATGTTCACCAAGCTTAGCTTAGCTTAGAACACTTCTTGGAACAATATTTTACTCTATCCCAATTTAACTTCCATTTTTTTCGCCAAGTAAATGGTCTTTTACAAACCGGACAAATTTTTGTTGGTAAATTTTCTTTTTTCATCAAATTGTATTTAGTTTAATAAATTTATCAGCTTCAGATAAAATTAATTTTTTTCTATCAGATTTCATTTTATCAAATATTCTTACCATCATGGAAAGGCGAGGATTTTTTAAAAAAAATTTTCTATTTCGGTCAATAAATCTCCAATAAAGACCATCCATAGCATTACACCACTCACCTTTTTTAAAATCCATCATTTTCATAAAATATGCAGATCCACAAATATAAGGTTTGGTCGCAAAAATTCCTCCATCACTAAATAATCCCATTCCATAAACATTAGGCACCATCACCCAATCTGAAGAGTCTACGAACATTTCCATGAACCATTTGTAAACAATTGTTGGCTTAATTTCACAAAGGTTCATAATGTTGGATAAGATCATTAACCTTTCAATGTGATGTGACCAACCATTATTAACGGCATTTTTAATTGCATAATCCAAAGGTGGAAGACCAGTGGTCCCATCATACCAAGAACTTTTCATTTTTCTATTTTGTTTAAAAAAATTTCCAGTTTCCATTTCTTGTGAATATGACTGATAAATTCCACGCATAAATTCTCGCCAACCAATCACCTGGCGGATGTAGCCCTCTAAAGAATTCATTCTAATTTTATTTTTTTTATGAAAATCTAAAATTTTTTGGATAACAAATTCAGGAGTAATTAAACCTAAATTTATATAAGGACTTAATGCACTATGAAAAAGGATATTATCTTTTTGATCAACTGCATCCTCATAATCACCAAATAAGTTTGATTTTTCTTTTATAAAAAAATTTAAAAGTTTAACAACGTCCTCGTATTCAGTTGCAAACCAAAAATTATTTGTACTCCCTGGGTGATTTTTAAATTCCTTTTCAATAATAGGCTTTAGTTTTTTTGTATGATTGGTTTCATTTATTTTTGGAAATTTAGGAATTGAAATGTTTTTAGGTAATTTATTTCTGTTATCTTCATCAAAGCTCCATTTCCCCTCGATGGGATTACCATCTGAGCCCATCAATATTCCAGATTTTTTTCTAACATCTTTGTAAAAAGTTGCCATAAAAGGTTTTTTTGATTTTGATAAATAATTTTTAAATTCAGCTCTTGAATTTAAAAACATAGGAGTTTGAACAATATTCCAGTATATTTTTTCTTTTATTAAAAATCGTGAAATTTTTTTTTCAAAAAATTTATCCTCTACTTCAAAACTTGAAATTTCTTTTACTTTTTTTTGTGTAATTATTTTTTTTAATTTTTTTAAATAATCATCATTAAATTCTTTGTCTTCAATTTTAAAATAATCTAATTTAAATTTGTTTTTTTTTAACCCGTCAGCATAAGAACGCATTGAAGATAAAAATAATAAAATTTTTTGTTTATGGTGCTTTTCATAAGTGCATAAACCCTTATCTTCAGCCATAAAAAATAGGTGGTCTTTTTTGAAGCGGTCTAGGTATTTTATTGGAAATAATTGATTACCAAGTATAAAAAATAACTTCATAATTAAATATAACTAATAAAATTTTTTATGTCAGAAAAATATGTAATTTTTGGTGCGACAGGTTCTATTGGATCAAGTTTAGCGGAACAATTAAAAAACTCCGGAAACAATATTCATTTAGTTGGAAGAAATGAAAGTGAACTTAGTTCTATCTCTGAAAAACTTGGATGCTCACATACCGTTGCAGATGTTTTAGAGGATGGGTTTATAGAAAAAGTTAAATCAGATATCTCTGAAATTAAAGGCCTAGCTTATTGTGTGGGTTCAATTGATTTAAAACCATTAAGAATGGTTAATGAACAAGACTTTCAAAAATGCATGAAACTTAATCTTTATTCTGCTGTAGAAGCTATTAAAGGATTTCAAGAAAGTTTAAAAAAAAATAAAGGTTCTATTGTATTATTTTCAACCGTTGCTGCTCAAAGAGGTTTTACTAACCATGCAATCATAGCCTCAGCAAAAGCTGCTGTTGAAGGATTGACGGTTTCTCTTGCAGCAGAATTTGCTCCAAACATAAGAGTAAATTGTGTGGCACCAAGTTTAACAAAATCGAAAATAGCAGAACCAATGTTAAAAAATACTGCTATAGCCGAAGGCATTGCAAAAGCACACCCCCTTAAAAGATTAGGCGAAGGTAAAGACTCTGCCGCTCTTGCTAAATTCTTACTAACAGAAAATAGTTCTTGGGTTACAGGCCAAATAATTGCTGTAGATGGTGGTAGATCTAAACTTTCATAAAGTGGTCAAATATTTTATATCAATATTTTTCTTTTTAATATTTTCATCGAAAAGTTTTTCTGAAAATTTTACTTTTAAAAAATTGGCAGATTTAAACGACCCATGGGGATCTTCTTTTATAAATAATGAAGAGCTTATTATCACTGAAAAAACCGGAAAAATAAAAATAGTAAATATTATTTCTGAAGAAGTTTATGAAGTTGAACATAACTTAAATTATTTTGTTCACGGACAAGGAGGTTTATTAGATATTATTTACCAAGATAATTACTTATGGATTTCTTATTCAGAAAATAGAGGGAATTGGAAAACTAGCACATCAATTGCAAAAGCTAAATTAAATAAAAAAAATTTAGATTTCAAAAATATATTTCAAGCTGAACCACCAATAGAATCTGGTTATCATTTTGGTTCAAGACTGGTTATTAAAGACAATTATCTTTTTGCATCTGCTGGTGAAAGAGGTGGGGGTATGATTGCTCAAGATCCGACAAGCCATCCTGGAAGTATTATCAGAATTTATTTAGATGGTAGTATTCCAAAAGATAACCCTAAATTTGAAGGTAAATCAGATTGGTTACCAGAAATTTATCAAATTGGTGTTCGTAATCCTCAAGGTCTAACCTATTCCTCTTTTGATGGAAAAATTTATGCAAGCAACCATGGTGCAAAAGGTGGTGATTGGTTTGGTGAAGTAAAAAAGGGAGAGAATTATGGTTGGAAAATTTTAGGTTGGGGTGGAACAAATTATTCAGGGTCAAAAATCGGACCTAAATGGAAAGCAGGATTTACTAAAGCAATCCAATACTGGGTGCCTTCAATAGCTGCAAGTGCCATAACTATTTATAATGGCAAAGAATTTAATGAATGGAATGGCGAAGCGCTTATTACTTCTTTAAAAGACAAATCAATGAGAAAATTAAACTTTCAAAATTTATCTAATATTAAAGAAACAATTATTTTCAAAGATAAAATTGGGAGAATAAGAGATATACAAGTTCACCCTGTTAATGGAAAAATATATTTTCTAGCGGGAAATAGCTTATGGTTGATGAAGAAAAAAAAATAATATGAAAGAGAGACCTTATCATCATTTACCTGATGGCACTTTCAGAAATCCAAAAGGATCTCCAGTAATAATATCTAGTTCAGGAAAATTTTCTTATAGAACTTTCAATAAATTGAGAAAAAATGTTGATTTATCTTATCCAAAAGAACATGTGATTGAAAAGAAAAAAGTATTAGCTGATTTAGAAAAATATAAAGATAGTGATTATATTGCTTGGATAGGTCACGCGACATACCTTATAAAATTAGGTGGAACTACAATTATAACAGATCCTGTATTTTCAAAGAACGCTGGACCACTAATCTTTGGCCCAAAAAGATTTACTAATCCTGCAATAAAATTAAACGAGGTACCTAAAACGGATTTATTTTTACTCACTCATAATCATTACGATCATCAGGACATGTCAACAATTAGAAATTTTCCTTTTAAGAGTGCAAAAGTATTAACACCACTAAATCTTGGTAAATATTTTAAAGGTTATAAAGATGTAAACGAAATGGACTGGTATGAAGAAATACAAATAAATAATAATTTAAAGATTACATTATTACCTGCAGTTCATTGGTCAAAGAGAAGTTTAACAGACACCAATAAAACTTTGTGGGGTAATTTTTTAATAGAACATAAAAATAAAAAAATTTTATTTGCATGTGACACTGGATATGGAGAAATCTATAAAGAACTAGGTGAAAAATATGGTCCTATAGATCTGACAATGATTAATATTGGCGCTTATAATTTTAAACCAATGTTTGATAAAACTATTTATCATACTACACCGGAAGAAGCATTGAATGTTGCACAAGACTTAAAAAGTAAAAAAGTATTAGGTATGCATTGGGGAACATTTGTTTTATCATTAGAACCAATTATGGAGCCCCCAATTAGATTTAAAGATAGTGCTGAAAAATATGGATTTAATAAAGAAGATGTAATTATTTTTAAAATTGGAGAAGTTAGTCCTTTAGAAAAAATTTATAATGTCAAATATTGAATTGCAAAGAATATTGTAACTACAGAAGCTAAAGTAGAAATAAATAAAGCTTTTACAATATTTTCTGGATTTACATTA
The DNA here is from genome assembly GCA_902532645.1 of uncultured Pelagibacteraceae bacterium. GTDB lineage: Bacteria > Pseudomonadota > Alphaproteobacteria > Pelagibacterales > Pelagibacteraceae > Pelagibacter. The sequence goes on from CACAIU010000002.1 coordinate 37,468, forward strand.
TAAGCCGAACATAAGACTATAGCGGAATGTCCACATGGTGCTACACTAACAAAAAACGCACCTGGGATTTTATCGGGTACACCTGCATCAAAAAGTACAAACCCTACTAATAATAGTACAATAGGTGAAATAATTAATTTTAAGATAGAAATAGTTGCTGTGATCTTATTTAGAACTTTACTGCTATAAAAAGATAAAGTTATTCCAATTGCAAATAGACCAACGGGTGAAACACAAGCTGCTAATACAGAAAGTATATAATCAATCGGTGTATCTAAAATATCTATATTAAATAAAAATAACAAAACCCCAATTACAATAGACATTATCATTGGATTTAAAAATAGATTCCTTAAAAATACCGGTACTCGAATATTTTTTTTGGTAGTAAGCTCTAAAAAAAAAGTAATTACTGATAATAAAATTATACCGTCCATTAATATTATACTTGTTACTTGAGTTATAACCTCTGTTCCAAAATAAATTTTTGTAATTGGTAATAATAAAGTCACATGATTTGATAATGCTACCATTAACGACCAAATAATTGACTCTTGAACAGGTCGTTTAAAAAAATTAGATGTAATCAGAAAAGTTATAAGGCATAAACAGCCTTGCATTAAAAAGTAAGAAATTATTTGTGTTAAATCAATTTTTCCAATTTCACTTTGAGCAACAAACTTAATTATTAATGCTGGAACAGCAATATAAAACAAAAATAAATTTAAAACTTTTGCATGGCTTAAATCAAAAATTTTGATTCTACCAAAAATAAAACCCAATACTGTTATAAAAATAAAAGGTGTTAATCCAAAGAAAATTTGAAGCATAAGGTTATTGAATTGTTATTCGATGCATTATTCTATTACCTTTAAATGGTGTTGCTTGATGAAGCATAGATCTGTTATCCCATATAGCCAATTGATTTTTTTCCCAAGGCAATGAAAACTGAAACTTCTTCTTAATTTGATGACTAAATAAAAATTTTTTTAACTTTTCTTGATCTTTTATCTTTAAACTAAAACCAACAAAATGTCCTGGGCTGCAATAGATCGAATAATTTGTGCTGATTTTTCTAATTATTTTATGTGAAGATTTAAGTTCTTTAATTTTTTTTCCTTTTTCTTTTACTCTTTCTTTTGTTGTAACCGAAATTGGACCCTCAGAGGAATATTTAGCTTTAATATTTTTAAATTTTCTTTTTATTGAATTTGGTAATTCTTTATAAGCAAGATATTGAGAACAAAATTCTGTATTAGCTTTTCCTTTTTTTGGCACAAATTTAGAAAGTAACATTGTAAATCTTGGTGGCTTTTTTGTATAAATCGAGTCAGTATGAAATTGTTCACCAAAACTTGGTCCTTTGTCAGTTGATTTTCTTTGCACCACTGTAATTTGAGGAAATTTTTTACTTAAACCTTTTAGTCTTGGATACTTGGCTAAATCTCCAAAATATTTTGCAAACTTAATGAAAAGTTTAGAGGTTAATTTTTGTTCTTTAAAATATAACATTCCATATTTATTCAGTGCTTTTTTGATTTTTGAAATATCTTTATTTGAAATATCTTTTAAATTTACAATTATTTCTGCTCCAATATTTTTTTTATTTGGAATTATTTTAAACATTTTTTAGAAAAAATTTTTTTAAGTGATTTATAGTTTGTTTGGGACTTTCCTCTGGTATGAAATGATCTGAATTAATTTCTGCACCATAGATTTTTTTATTTGTATATTTTTGCCAAATTTTAATCGAATTAAATTGCTTTCCAACTACTCCTTTTTTTCCCCACAAAACTTGGATAGGAATATTTAATTTTTTATTTCTATCTTTTTGATCGTGCTCTAAGTCTATAGTCGCTGCAGCTCTATAATCTTCACATGTTGCATGAATTCTTTTCTTTTGTTTAAAAGCTCTAAAATATTCATCTTCAACTCTTCCAATCGCATGTTTAGATGACCTATTAAACCGACTATGTAGCCATCTTTTAGGGTCTGCCATTATCATTTTCTCTGGTAAAGGTGCAGGCTGTATTAAATAAAACCAATGAAAATATCCTTTTGCAAATTTCATATCTGTATGCTCATACATATCAAGAGTTGGACAAATATCTAATACACTTAAAGCCATAATTTTATTTCTATAATCTCTTGCCATTCTGTGTGCAACTCTTCCGCCCCTATCATGTCCAGCAACAAAAAATTTTTTAAAATTTAATTTATTCATCAACTGAACCATATCTTTTGCCATTTCTCTTTTAGAATAATTTTTATGATTAATTCCACCAGGCAAAACCAAACTGTCCCCGTATCCTCTAAGATCAGCAACTATTACCGTGAAATATTTACTAAGTTCAGGGGCAGTCTTGTGCCACATTACATGAGATTGTGGATATCCGTGGAGTAGCAATAAAGGAGGACCATTACCTTTAAATCTACAAAAAATTTTACCCTTGCTTACTTTAACAAATTTTTTTTTAAAACCATTAAACATGATTAAACTATTTAATTATTTAATAGTTTGTTTTTAGCTTTTTCAAATTCCTCTTGAGAAATAATTCCTTTTTCTTTTAAATCATTCAATTTAGTAAGTTCATCACTTAAATTGCTGCTTTGTTCATCAGAAGTCTCGCTTGGATCCCTACCCTCACTTTCAGCTTCTTCTTTCTCAGCTCTATTGGCTTCCTTAGACTTAAAACCATTCATAATTGCCATTCCACCTAAGTATAAAACATAAGCCATAATAGGAATAACCAATCCAAAAAAAATTATTTTTTCCATAATTTAATCTTCATCCTCTTCACGCCAGTTTTTTTCATACATTAAATATGCAGCGTATATTACTGATACAGTGCCTACAATCATACCATAATCAAAACCAGTTTGCTTGTCATGCAAATACCAACCTAATTGTGTTGCCCCAATAGGTGGAACTGTAAGAAGCAAAAAAATTATACCAAATCTGTAAGGTCGTTTAGGTTTTTTCATCCTAATAAATTAACAGATTACAGCTTATGGTTTAATTATTAAATTTGCGATCTTTTGAAACAGTCGATCGTATTTTTAAGCAAACAAGCAATAGTCATTGGACCTACACCGCCTGGAACTGGTGTAAGTGCTTTTGCATTTTTTGAAACTTCGTCAAAATGAACATCACCAACTATACCGTTGTCAGTTTTATTTATACCAACATCAATAACAATAGCATCTTTCTTAACCCAATCTCCTCGAACAAGTTCGGGTATACCTACAGCTGCAACAATTATATCTGCCTCTAAACATTCAGCTTTTAAATCTTTAGTTTTTGAATGAGTTATAGTCACGGTGCAATTTTCTTTTAAAAGAAGTTGTGTCATTGGTTTTCCATTTAAATTTGATCTACCCACAATCACAGCTTTTTTACCACTTAAATTAGGTTCAATTTTTTTTATCAACAAATAACATCCAAGCGGAGTACAAGGTATCGAACTTTCATAACCAGATGAAAGATTACCTACATTCATTGGATGAAATCCATCTACGTCCTTTGAGGGATCAATAGTTTCTATAACTTTCTGCTTATCAATATGCTTAGGTAAAGGAAGTTGAACTAAAATTCCTGAGACAGTTTCATCACTGTTTAGTTCTTGAATTTTTTCTAGAACAGTCTTTTCTTCAACTGAGTCTGGATATTTAATTACTTCAGATTTTAATCCTACTTCATTTGCTGACTTCTCTTTATTTCTTACATAAATCTGACTAGGTGTTAAATCACCAATCAGTATTACTGTTAAACCTGGTACTTTATTATGTTTTGATTTTAACTCTGTAACTTCCTCCTTTAACTCTGCTCTTAATTCTGCGGCAGCTTTTTTTCCATCAATTAAAATCATATTTCTCTCTTAAAAAATCATTGGTGCGATGTACAGCTTCATACACATTTCGATAAACCAAATCAATAAAAGAAGAATGATTGGAGAAATATCTAGTGAACCTAAATTTGGCAAAAAACGTCTAATTTTATTCAGGAAAGGCTCGGTTAATTTATAACTCAACTCTAAAATTGCATACACAAACCTATTTTGAGTATTAAGAACGTTAAAAGCTATTAACCAACTTACAATAACATTGGCAATTATAACATAAGAGTACAATTTTAAAATTTGTAAAACTAAATAAAAAATAGCTATCATTTTTTCTCAACGTAAATCGACTGACTTGGGAAAGCAAATGAAGCACCATTTTTTTCTACAATTTCCTTAATCGCAATTGCTAATCTTTCTTTTACATTAAGCCAATTGTTCCAACTTCCTGTTTTTGTAAAGCATCTTACATACATATCTATTGAACTATCAGAAAATTTATCAACTCTTACCGCAACACCAATTGAGGTATTGTAATCTTCACTTGAATTAATATGACTTTCAATTTCATCTCTAATTTTTTTTAACTGATCTACCGTAGTGTCATATTGAAGTGTAATAATCCAACTGATTAACCAATTTGAAGTTTCACTTACATTTACAACTGCGTTTTCAGCAAATTGAAAATTTGGAATAATAGCAAGAGATTTGTCAAACTTTCTAATTGTTGTTGATCTAAATCCAATCTTTTCTACTACACCTTCAATAATACCCTCGACAGCTATCCAGTCTCCAATTTTAAATCTCTTTTCAACTAAAACTAAAATTCCTGATATTAAATTTTTGAATAAATCTTGTGCGCCTAATGCTACAGCAACACCAAACAATCCAAGACCTGCAATGATTGGACCTATTTTAATTCCCCACAATTCTAAAACTGCTGCTAAACCTAAAATAAAAATTAAAATTTTTAGTGATTTAATTATCCAGCCAATAAGTTCTCTTGTTAACAATTTGTCTAAACCACTAAGTATGTATGAGATTGGTTCTATGATTTGGTGAATTACCCAAAAAATTAAAATAGTGATCAACGTTCTATTAATTGTATCTACTACTTCTCTTCCTTCTAGTGAGAAAGTCATGTAGTAGCTTGCAATAAAAAATCCTAATACAATTGGTAAAAATCTTGCTGGACCTACAAGTGATTGAACAAAAGTATCATCTAATTTATTCGTTGTTCTTTTTGAGATAATTTCTAATTTTTTAATAACTAATTTACTTATTAGACCTCTAAAAATTAAGAATAGTAAAAATATTCCAATACCAATTAAGATTTGAAAAATATCAACACCAAGAATTCCTTTATTCCATACTGATAAAAATATCTCCGAAAAATTATTAATTAATTCCATTTCTAAATTTTATATAACAAAAACTCTTCTTCTCCAGGGTTAAAAAGAAAAATCTTTTTCCATTTGATTTCGTTCAGTATTGACGAGGTTTTTTCGCCTATACACATCAAATTTGTATTCATCCATAAATTTTCGGTTTGGTAAATCTTTATAAAATTTAAGAAACTTGACGCACTATTTTGAGAGTAAATATAGACCATATCAGGCATATTTAATTTTAATTCATTAATAAATTTCTCATCAAATTTTTGATTATGATCTACTCTGTAATTAATAATTCTTTTTACCTTAAAACCTTCGCTTAATAACTGTTGATCTAAATCAACCAATATTGTTTCACCACTAACGTAAAGTAATTCTTTATTTTCGGACTCATAACTTTGTATAATTAACTCCTTTAAGTTTGTAACATTTCCTTCAGCCGCAATTGTATTTTGAAAACCAACACTTCTTGCTTTATTTTCTGTAGCATTTCCAACACAAAAGCATTTAATATTTTTATCTAATTTTACTGTATTTAAAAATTTTACTGCATTTGCACTAGTAAAAACAATTCCACCATATTCAGAAAAGTTAATTTCTTCATAATTAACCTTTTCAATTCTTATTAATGGAAGATGAGAAACTTGATGTCCTAATGATTGAAATTTTAATATCATTTCAGAACAATCCTCCAGTGGTCTAGTTAACAAAATATGCATATTATCTTTTATATGAATTATTTGATTTTGTTTTTAAAAGTATTCCAATTTCTTTACCGATTTCTTTAAACTCATTCAAATTACCAACTTTTTTTTCATAAAACCTTTGTGTACCATCTAAAGAAAAAAGTTCAGCCTCCACTATAATCTTATCTCCATCAACCACTGAATGAGCACCAATTGCTGTTTCACAATCTCCATCTAAAACTTTTAAAATATTTCTCTCAAGGTGAGCTCTTTTATGTGTTTCCTCATGATTAATTTTGTTTAAAATAGAAATTGTCTCATCATCATTCTCCCTGCACTGAAGAGCAATTACGCCTTGTCCTGCACTAGGAATTATTTCTTCAGCTGAAAAAATTTCAGAGATTTCATTTTCAAATTTTAAAAATTTGATACCAGCATAAGACAAAATAATTGCATCATACATCCCTTCATTCAATTTTCTAATTCTAGTATCTACATTTCCTCTAATTAATTTACAGTTTAAATCTTGTCTAATTTTTTTTATTTGAAATTCTCTTCTGTATGATGAGGTACCAACAATTGACTTTTGATCTAAGTCTTTAAGTCTTTTTTTGTTCTTTGTAATTAAAATCTCTCTAGGGTCATTTCTTTTAAGAAAAGAATCTGTCCTTAATCCTTCTGTCTCATTAGCAGGCATATCTTTCAGTGCATGGACTGCAATATCAATATTTTTAAACTGAAGTTCTCTTTCAATATTACTAGAAAACAAACCTTTGCCACCAAGCTCAGATAATCTTATATCCTGTACTTCATCACCTTTAGTTGTAATTGATTTAATTAAAATGTCTTCATTACCGAGGTTGGTATTTTCAATAATCTTATCTTTAGCTTGTTGAGCATAAAGTAAGGCAAGCTTGCTACCCCTAGATCCAATTATTATTTTTTTTTTCATAAAAAATTATTTCTTACTTGTATAAAGATTGTACAATTATTAAAAACTATTTGAATGAGCAAAAAACCCTTAATTCTTGGAATAGAGTCTAGTTGTGATGAAACAGCAGCTTCTTTAATAACTGAAAATGAAGAAGGATTCCCAGTAGTTTTATCCAACATTGTTTCTAGCCAAGTAGAGGTTCATAGGGAGTTTGGTGGTGTAGTTCCTGAACTAGCAGCACGCTCACACATAGAAAAAATTGATTGGATTGTAAAAAAAGCTATTGATGAAAGTGGAAGAAAAATTGAGGAAATAGATGCGGTTGCTTCTACCGCTGGTCCTGGATTAATTGTTTGTTTATCAGTTGGGTTAAGTTTTGGTAAAGCTTTCGCAACAGCAATGAATAAACCTTTTATTGCGGTCAATCATTTAGAGGGACATGCTTTAAGTCCAAAACTAAATACAAATTTAAATTATCCATATTTACTTCTTTTAATTTCAGGTGGGCACTCACAATATTTAAGTGTTCAAAACCTTGGTAAATATAAAAGATTAGGAACAACTATTGATGATGCATTAGGTGAAGCGTTTGACAAAACTGCAAAGCTTTTAGGAATAGAATTTCCAGGAGGACCTCAAATAGAAATTTTAGCTAAAAAAGGTAATCCAGAAAAATATGAGTTACCAAAACCAATTTTCAGCAAAGGAGGATGCAATCTTTCTTTTGCAGGTCTAAAAACTGCCGTGTTGAAGATAAGCAAAACAATTAAATCAGAACAAGATAAATATGATCTTGCAGCATCTTTTCAAAAAACAATTGAGGAAATTTTATATAAAAAAACAAAGATTGCTTTTACTGAATTTGAAAAAATAAATAAATTAAATGAAAAAATTTTCGTTGTTGCTGGAGGAGTTGCGGCAAATAAAAAAATTAGGTCTATGTTAATTAATCTATGTGAAGAAAATAATTATACAAGTATTTTTCCACCTATAGAGTTTTGTGGAGATAATGCGGCAATGATTGCAATGGTAGGTTTGGAAAAATTTAAAATAAATCAATTTAATGATTTAGATTATCCAGCAAAACCTAGATGGCCTTTAGATGAAGATGCAGCTTTTCTCAAAGGTGCCGGAGTTCAATTGTAATGAAATATTGGTTGATGAAATCTGAACCAGATGTTTGGTCAATTGACCAACAAAAAAAAGCTGGAATTAAAGGAGCACCTTGGGATGGTGTCAGAAATTATCAAGCTGCAAAAAATTTAAAAAGTATGAGTAAAGGAGATCTATGTTTTTTTTATCATTCAAACATAGGAAAAGAGATAGTTGGAATAGTAAAAATTATTAAAGAATCGTATATAGATAAAACAGACAAAACAGGGAGATTTGTTGCCGTTACTGTTCAATTTAAGTCTAAATTTTCAAAGCCTATAACGCTCGAAAGTATTAAAAAAAATAAGGATTTAAGCCATTTAGCTCTGATAAAGCAAAGTAGGCTTTCTGTAATGCCTGTTGATTATAAAAGCTGGAAAATTATAAATAACATGAGTAAGATTTAAAAAAAAAATTGTCCTATGCCAAAAAAAAAGAAGAAGAAAAGCAAGGTAAGAAAAAAAAAGTCTAAAATTAGAAAAAAAACCTCAAAAAAGGTTAAGAGAAGATCTAAAGTTAGAAAAAGATCTTCTAAAAAAACAAAAAAAAGAATTAAAGCAAAAAAGGAAAATGGAAATACACCTCCTGAAGTTATTATTAAAACAAAACCAGAATGGGTTAAAAGTAGCTTAGCAAATAAAATTAAATACCAACAAAAATATTCTCAATCTATAAAAAGCAATGATGAATTTTGGAGGAAAGAGGGAAAAAGAATTACTTGGATAAAACCATATAAAAAAATTAAAGACGTAAAATACAGCACAAAAGAAGTAAAAATTAAATGGTTTGAAGATGGCACTTTAAATGCTTCAGCAAACTGCATTGATAGACATTTAAAAGATAAAAAAGATAAAACTGCTATTATTTGGGTTGGAGATGATCCAAAAGATAGTCAAAAAATTTCTTATAAACAACTTCATCAAAAAGTTTCTAAAGCAGCAAATGGTTTAAAAAAATTAGGAATTAAAAAAGGTGACCGTGTAACAATTTATTTAACTATGATACCAGAGTTAGCAATTTTAATGCTGGCTTGTGTAAGAATTGGCGCAGTACATTCAATTATTTTTGGAGGTTTTTCAGCAGATTCTATTTCGGGAAGAGTGAATGATTGCGAATCTGAATACATCATTACTGCAGATGAAGGAGTAAGAGGTGGAAAAACTATACCACTGAAATATACAGTCGATGAAGCTTTAATGAGTTGTCCAAACGTTAAAAAATGTATTGTTGTTAAACGAACTGGTAATTACATAAACTGGGATCAAAATAGAGATGTTTGGTATCATGATTTAATTAAAGACGTTCCTAATCATTGTGAGCCTGAAGAAATGAACGCAGAAGATCCTTTATTTATTTTATATACCTCAGGTTCAACAGGTAAACCTAAAGGAGTACTTCATACTACTGGCGGTTATATGGTTTATGCCTCAATGACACATCAATATATTTTTAACTACAAACCAAAAGATATTTATTGGTGTACTGCTGATATTGGTTGGGTAACTGGACATAGTTATATTATTTATGGACCGCTTTCGAATGGTGCAACAACTATAATGTTTGAAGGAATTCCAAATTATCCTGATAGTTCGAGATGGTGGCAAATAGTTGATAAATATAAAGTAAATACTTTTTATACAGCACCAACTGCAATTAGAGCATTAATGCGTGAGGGAGATAAACCAGTAAAAAAAACCTCTAGAAAATCTCTTAAACTTTTAGGAACGGTAGGAGAACCAATAAATCCAGAAGCCTGGATGTGGTATTACAAAACTGTAGGTAATTCAAAATGCCCAATTGTAGATACTTGGTGGCAAACTGAAACTGGGGGAATAATGATTGCTCCACAAACGGGAGCTATTCCTCTTAAACCTGGCTCAGCAACTAAACCTTTCTATGGAATAAAGCCAGTATTGGTTGATAAAAATGGAAAAGAAATTAAAGGAGCTGGTGAAGGAAGGTTATGCATAGCTCAGTCGTGGCCTGGACAAATGAGAACCGTTTACGGTGATCATCAAAGATTTATTGATACATACTTTTCGCAGTTTAATGGAAAATATTTTACTGGTGATGGATGCAGGAGAGATAAAGATGGATATTACTGGATCACTGGTCGAGTAGATGATGTAATTATTGTTTCAGGACATAACCTAGGAACTGCTGAAATTGAAAGTGCTTTTGTTGCTCATCCAAAAGTAGCTGAGGCAGCTGTAGTTGGTTATCCCCATGATATTAAAGGTAATGGTTTATATTGTTATGTGACCTTGAATGCAGGAGAAAATGAAACTGGCGAACTTGAGAGAGATCTTAAACTTTGGGTTAGAAAACAAATCGGACCTCTTGCAACCCCAGATCTAATTCATTTTACTCCAGGTCTTCCTAAAACAAGATCAGGAAAAATAATGAGAAGAATTCTAAGAAAGATAGCTGCTAATGAACATGGTCAATTAGGGGATACAACTACTTTAGCAGATCCAAGTGTTGTTGATAGTTTAGTTGAAAATAGAAAAAATATTTAAAACTGAATTAAATCTTTAAACTCTTGTTTAACAACATCCCATTTTAAAATCATCGAATTTAAAACGATCTTTCGATCTAAAGTTTTTAACTCATCAGCTATTGGAGCCCATTTATATAAAGAGAGTGCACTAGGATTAAAAGGTAAGTCTTGATAATAAACATCCCAATTTATTTTATCCAATCTTTCATCAAAACTTTTCCTAGCTTCATCAATGATATCTAGCGGCATCTTATTAGAAATTTCGTCATCTAAAATTTTGTTGAAAATTTCGTTTGCTTTATGAATATCCTGATAATTGAAATTAACTTTCAAATATGAAAAAGTAAAAAAAGTTAAATCTTGTAATGCAACTGAATAAATATTCCATTTAGCAAGATTTACTGATGACATGAATTCATCATTATCAAAATGAAGAACATATCTTGTTCCCATTCTAGTTTTTAGATAACTATATAAAGTAACTTGAGTGGCCCATGCAGATTTGGTTTGAATAAATAATTCTAGTTCATCTAAAGTTTTTATTTTTTTCTTTGGAATAAACGCCTTAAACATGGCGAATAAATATGTTTTAAAATCCTCAAGTTTTACGTCTCTCCAAGTTAATTTATATTTTCCCATGTTAATTTGTAAGTGCGCCAATTATATCTTAAAAAAGTAAGTAAATAAGTACCTAATATGATCAATTTTTAGGGTTTTCAAAGCTCTCATAATGGTTATGGTTTCAACCAGTTATAACTAAAAAGAGAGGTATAAATGTCAAATCAACAAAAACACTGGGAAAAAACCAGGGGATTGTTATTTATAACACTAGCAATCTGGTTTGTTTTCTCAATTGGCATCTTTCTCTTTGGAGCTGAAATGAACGAGGTCACAGGACCTTTCGGTTATCCTTGGACATACTGGTTTACATGTCAGGGATCTCTTGGTGCTTTCGTAATCCTAATTTTCTGGTTTGCGAATAGACAAGAAAAAATCGATGAAGAGTTCGGCTTTAGCGAAAGAGAGGACGAATAATGAAAGGTAATTTCATAGATAATTTGCCTAAAGTTTACGGGATCTATACCGGAGGATTTATAGGTTTCATAATCATTATGGCAATTGCTGAACAGATGGGTATGACAGCTAAAGCGATCGGTATCGCTTTTGTTGCTTTTACTGTATTCATCTATGCATTAATCGGTTGGCTATCAAGAACAGCCCAAGCAGATGCATATTACGTAGCTGGTAGGCAAGTACCAACAGTCTTCAACGGAATGGCGACTGCAGCAGACTGGATGTCTGGTGCTTCATTCGTTGCAATGGCGGGTGGTATTTACTTTAAAGGTTACGGCTATATGGCTCTACTTGTAGGTTGGACTGGTGGTTACGTGCTTGTAGCATCTTTATTAGCACCATACTTAAGAAAATTTGGCTGTTATACAGTTCCAGATTTTATAGGTACTAGATACGGTGGTAATTTAGCTAGATTTAGCGCAGTTGTAGTTTTAACTGTTGCTTCATTTACTTATGTGACTGCACAAATTAACGCTACGGGTACTATTGCATCTGTTGCACTTGATATCCCATTCCAATACGCAGTTTATGTTGGACTAATAAGTATTTTATTATGTTCAATGTTAGGTGGTATGAGAGGGGTAACTTGGACACAGGTTGCACAATACATTGTACTAATTATAGCTTATCTACTTCCAGTATTCTGGATCAGTAACAAAATGGGTGCGGGTTTCTTCCCTCACTTTATGTTAGCTGACGAGGTAGCTAGGATTGGTGAATTAGAACAACAGTTCGGTTTTGTTAAAAACGCAGCTGCTGATCTAAAATCAGTACCTAAAGGCTTAGCAGGAATAACTAAAGCTCACTCTGCAGTGAACGCTACACCTTGGGCATTTATTTCATTAGCATTAGCGATGATGATGGGAACAGCTTCATTACCGCACGTGATGATGAGATACTTTACTACTCCAAGTGTAAAAGCAGCTAGAAAATCAGTAGGTTGGTCATTATTCTTTATCTTCCTACTTTATTCTTCTGCTCCAATGTTAGCTACATTATCTAAGTTATCATTGATCGACCCGAATTTACCAACAGGTATTATCGGTAAGACATTTGCAGAAGTGGAAGCGATAGATTGGTACCAAAACTGGAACCAAGCAAACCTAATGTTTATCAGCGACTTTAACGGAAATGGAACTCTTGAATTAAATGAGTTCTTCATGGGTGGTAAAGCCGTTGTATTAGCAACACCAGAGATAGCTGGATTACCTTATGTAATTTCAGGTCTAGTTGCTGCAGGAGGTATGGCAGCTGCCATGTCTACTGCTGATGGTTTGATTCTAGCGATTGCAAACGCTATATCACATGATGTTTACTATAAGATCATTGATCCAAAAGCGGAAACTGCAAAAAGACTACTTGTTGCAAGGGTATTACTTGTAGTAATTGGTTTTGCTGGAGCAACTATTGCAGCAATGGAGATTCAAGGAATCTTAGGTTCAGTTATCTGGGCTTTTGATTTTGCGATGTCTGGATTGTTCTTCCCACTTGTACTTGGTGTATGGTGGAAGAGAGCTAATAGACAAGGTGCGGTTGCTGGTATGCTAGGTGGTCTTGCCGCTGGTGCGTGGTACTTAGTTTGGGTACGAACTGGTGGAAGTGGATTCCTAGGAATTACACAGTTAACATTTGGTATCTTCGGATCAGCTGTTAGTTTAGTTTTAATGGTAATAGTTAGTTTAATGACTGCAGAACCAGATAAAGCTACTCAAAAAATGGTTGATGATGTACGTGTACCGAGTGGTAAATCAATTCTTGGTAGATCACACTAAATAATCTTTTAAAGGGGCGATTAATTTCGCCCCTTTTATTTCAATACATTTTCCAATATAAATTTTGAATGTCAGCAAATTTTCATCCTTTAATATATTTTATTGATTATTTACTTGGAATTATCATGTGGACTCTAATTGGAAGAGTGGCGATGAATATTTTTCAAAGAGAAGACTCACAATTCTTTTTCATGAGAGTATTTGTGAAATACACCAATCCTCTAATTAAATTATTTAAACCAATAACACCCTCATTTATCATTGGGCCATTGGTGCCATTGTACGTTGCTTGGTTTTTCTACATGATTAGATTTTATTTAATGCCTTGGATCTTAGGCTATTCAGTCATGGGAATGTTGTCATTTCCGTTGGAGAGTGAAATTTCTAGACAAATTTATCAATTTTTTAATTCATTTTAATTTTTAAAATTGATACTAGTTAATCTAGTAATCAATGAAAAATATACAAATCTCACCATCAATACTATCGGCTGATTTTAGTCAGTTAGGGTCAGAAATAAAAAGACTTGAAGCAGGTGGGGCTGATATGATTCATGTAGATGTAATGGATGGTCATTTTGTTCCTAATTTAACAATAGGACCACCAGTAATTAAAGCTCTTAGAAAGCATTGTTCATTAAAATTTGATATACATTTGATGATATCACCAGTGCATAAATATATAGATGCTTATGCTGATGCAGGAGCAGATATTATTACTATTCATCCTGAGGCAACCGATAATTTAGAAAATTCAATTAAAAAAATAAAAGAAAAAAATAAAAAAGTTGGAGTTTCGCTTAATCCTGAATCTAAAATTGATTTAATATTAGATTTATTAGATCAAGTAGATTTAGTCCTAATTATGAGTGTAAATCCTGGATTTGGAGGGCAAAAATTTATGCCAGAAGTTTTAGATAAAATTAAAGAATTAAAAAAAATAAGAGAGCAAAAGAAGTTAGATTTTGACATAGAAATTGATGGTGGAATCAATTTTGATAACTGCAAAAGTGCAGTTGATGCCGGCGCTAACATTCTTGTATCTGGTACTACGGTATTCAAAAGTAATGATGGAGATATAAAAAAAAATATTAATTTATTAAAATTAAAATAAGTTAATGATTAACACAAATTCCTCAGGCATTTTAGGTCAATTTTATTTTAATGTAAGAGATAGCTTTAAATCAATTTATCAAAATTCAAATTTTTACGAAAAAAAAATATCAAAAACTTTTGAAAATAGTTTTGAATACAAACCTAGTCCTCACTTACTTTCATCTATAATTAAATATCAAAATAAAAAATATAAAATTGAAGATTTTGCTATTGAGTCAATTTGGCAAAATAATTTAAATCCTAAAGATTACGAAAAATTAAATAATTTTTTTTGGTTTTTCAGCTTAGATTTAAAATCTTCAAAAAAAACTACACAAACTGTCATTAAAAATTGGATTTCAAATAATAATAAATTTCAAAAAAAAAGCTGGGAGTTTGATTTGACAGCAAAAAGAATTATTTCATGGTTATCAAATCATCAACTTACTTACGAGGACAGCGACCAAGCATACAGATCTACTTTTGATCATATGATTCAAAAACAAACTAATCATTTATTAAATGAAATCAAAAACTCAAAAGAAGTAGAAAATAAGTTGATTGGGTGCGCTGCAATAATTTTAACTGGATTAGCTTACAAAAATGAAAAACAATATCTTTTAAATGGATTGAATTTATTAAAAAATATTATTAAATCCTCAATTGATAATCAAGGCTTTCCAAAATCAAGAAATATTCGACAACTTATATTTTATTTAAAATATTTTATAATTATTAGGGAGTGGTTTAAAGAATCTCAAAGTTTAATTCCTGAATATATTGATGAGACCATATATTATTTAGGATCAAGTTATGCTTTTGTTTGGCAAAATATAAAGCAAGATATTTTTTTTAATGGTAATTTTTCCTCTGAAAATAAAGAATTTGATCAATATTTAAAAAGGTTTGGTTATACTTTCAAAAACCAAATTAATGAACTTGGTGGATATGCAATTCTTAAAAATAAAAAAATAATTCTCGCTGCTGATATAGGTTCTAGTCCTAACAAAACTTTTTCCAACGACTATCAAGCAGGAGCTTTATCATTTGAAATTTTTTCAAATGATAAAAAGTTAATTTCAAATGCTGGTTATTACTCAGATAGAAATAATAAATTTAATAAATTGTCAAGAAGCACATCTCTTCATTGTGCTTTAAGCATTGAGGATTTTTCCTCTTGTAATTTTATTAAGCATCAAAAAAAATTGATTGTTGATAAAGGACTGAAAGTATTAAAAAAAAATATAGTTTTTGAAAATAATTATTGGAAAATATCAGGTACACATGATGGATATTTAATTAAATTTGGAACTATTTATGAAAGGGAGGTTGAGTTCTACCCAGAGCAAATGAAATTTATTGGCTATGATAAGTTATTAAGAAAAAATCCAAGTAAAGAAATTAAATTTGATATTAGATTTCATCTTGATCCAAACTCAAAAGTAATGAAAACACAAGATAATAAATCAATACTAATTGAATTAGATGAGGAAGGTTGGAAATTTAGTTGTGATAACTTTGATATTAATATTGATAATGGTTTATATTTCGGTAATAAAAATTCATATAAAGAAAACCAAAATATTTTTATCTCAGGTATGAACAATGAAAAAGAACAGATAATAAAGTGGGAGATAAATAAATTATAATGAAGAAAAAAATCAAAACAGCTCTCATCTCTGTATCTGATAAAAATAACTTAAAACCATTGCTAAATATTTTAAAAAAGAACAAAGTTAAAATAATTAGCTCAGGTGGTACTTATAAAGAAATTAAAAGATTAAAATTTAACTGTTTAGAAGTATCTAACTTTACCAATTCCCCCGAGATTCTAGAGGGAAGAGTAAAAACTCTTCATCCAAAAATCCACGCAGGGATTTTAAATAAAAGAGAAAAAAAATCTCACTTGAAAGATCTTAAAGATAATAATTTTGAGAATATTGATTTAGTCATAGTTAATTTTTATCCATTTGAGAACACTCTTAAAAAGACAAATAATCATCAAAAAATTGTAGAAAATATAGATGTAGGTGGTCCTACTATGGTTAGATCTGCAGCAAAAAACTATAATCATGTAGCTGTAATAACTTCCTCAGATCAGTATGAGGAATTAATTCAAGAACTAAAAAAATTTAAGGGATCTACTTCTTTAAATTTTAGAGAAAAACTATCAAGAATAGCTTTTGCTGAGACGGCATATTATGACTCTGTGATTTCAAACTATCTTAACAAAAAAACAAATACTATTTTCCCTAGAAAAAAAATTTTTCATGGAAATCTAATAGAGCAACTTAGATACGGTGAAAATCCTCACCAATTAAGTGCAATTTATTCAAGTAGTTCAAATACGAACTTAAAACAAATCCATGGAAAACAGCTTAGTTATAACAATTATAATGACTTATTTAGTGCTTTAACTATTTCAAGATCTTTCCAAAAGGGGAAGGGAACTGTCATAGTCAAGCACGCAAACCCGTGTGGAGTTTCTGCTAAAAATGATCATTTAGAGAGTTATAAGTCCGCTCTTTCTTGTGACCCTGTAAGTGCTTTTGGTGGAATAGTGTCTTGTAATTTTAAAATTGCGAGTGATTTAGCTGTTGAATTAAATAAGTTATTTTTAGAGGTAATAATTGCAAATGGTTTCGATAGCAATGCAATCAAAATATTAAAAGCTAAAAAAAACTTAAGATTAATTGATGGAACAAATTATACTTCAGAGGAACTTCTTAAATTTATATCATTCAACCAAAATATAATGATACAATCAGAGGACTTAGATTTATTTTCAAGCAAAAATTTTAAAATCGTCTCAAAAAAAAAACCAACATCAAAACAACTTAAAGATCTTATTTTTGCTTTTAACGTATGCAGGTATGTCAAATCAAATGCAATAGTGTTAGCATCTGACGAAACAACTGTTGGTATTGGTTCTGGTCAACCAAGTAGATTGGATAGTTGTCAAATAGCAATAAATAAAATGAAAAAATTTAATCTTCAGAGTAATAATTTAGTTGCTGCCTCAGATGCATTTTTTCCATTTGTAGATGGCATTGAAAAATTAGTCCAATCAGGTGTTAGAGCTGTAATTCAACCATCTGGATCAATAAGAGATAAAGATATTATTAATTTTGCAAATGCAACTGATACTGTCCTACTTTTTTCGAAAACAAGGCATTTTAGACATTAGAAATTTTGTCTATTTTTGCTGCAAGAATAAAATCGCTTTCTGCCAAACCTTTGATTGCATGAGTAAAAATTTTAATTCTCGCATAACCCCATCCAAACCATAAATCAGGATGATGACCTTCTTCCTCTGCAATTACACCAACTTTATTTATAAATTCCTGACTTTTTAAAAAATTATCAAATTTAAAATTTTTAATTAAATGAAAACCATCAATCTTATCTTCCAAAACTTCCCAACCATCAACTTTTTTTAAATACCTGTGAATTTCATCAGCATTAAAGGGGGGAATATTTCCTTCACAGGGTATACATTTTTTACTTGCTAAATCATCGCTCATATTAATATTCCAATTCTTCTAATTCTTTTTTAAAATTTTTACCAATCACTTCTTTTATATCAGAAGGCAAAATTTTCTGCCAACGATTATTAAACCCTAAATTAAAAAAATTTTTTTTTTTACCATTTTTAGGTGATCTCACACTCTCTTTAAATCCCTCATTTAACTCTTTATTTTTAAGATTATTAAAGTTTGTAGATTTTATTGAATTTAAAAATTTTTTTTCTTTGAAATCAGTAACTTCTTTTTTACAGCTGTCAATAAAGAGTATAACTTTTTTAAATGTTTCTTCTTTATTTATTTCGAGATCTTCATATTTTATAAATAAAACTTTAAAGATAGAATTATTCTTCCAGGATTTATAATGATTAGACCATGAATTTAGAAAGGTAAAATTACTAAAATCTTTATCAAAAGACGTTTCTACTAATGTTGCTCTTTCATTGATCATATTGTTTAGGGCTTTTTTATAATCTATTGAATAATGGTGAGTTAATGAAGTAATTACATTTCTAGGATCTCTAACAATATAAATTGCACCTAACGTCTCTCTCTCAGAGGTAAAATTATTTCCTTTAAATGGATATAAACAGTTATGTGTTTTTACTAAATGAAAATTATCTATATTAAAAAATGCTCTTTGGTTTATTATCCAATTTTTACTAGCATCTTCTGGTGTAAACATTTTTGATTTAGAAAAATTCAAATTAGGGAATTGACGTATATTTTCTAATTGATCAAATTCAAATTTACCGTCAACAGAATAATAGTAACTAGCAAGAAAGGACCTCAAATATGTATTCCCACTTTTTGGATATGATGCAATCCAAACTATCATGATTATTTACTCATTTATTGGAGCGGGCAAAGGGGGTCGAACCCTCGACCTTCTCGTTGGCAACGAGACGCTCTACCACTGAGCTATGCCCGCTTTTAAAAACATTATAGTTAGCGGTTTTTATAAAAGCAAGTATTATAAAATTCAAAATGAAAAATAACATATCTAAAAACTTAATCGAACCAATATTTAATTTTATTAATAACAAACAATACGATCAGGCTTTAGGTCAATTAAGAGAACTTTTAAAAAAGGATCAAGATACTAATTTAATTTTTAAAATTATTGGATCGATCTATATCAATAAAAAAGAATGGAAGAAGGCTATATTCTACTATTCAAAAATTTCTAAAGAAAGAGTTAACTTTGAAATTTCAAACAATCTAGGAGTAGCTCTTTATAAACTTGGAAAATTTTCAGAGGCATCAATAAGATTTCAAGAAGCGATTAATGAAAAGAAATCTTATCTACCTGCATATGAAAATTTTTGTATTACTAATAAACTATTAGGAAATTATAATTTATCCATAGAATATTCATTAAATGCTTTAAAACTAAATCCTTCAAGTAATAAAATTAAAAATAATTTAATTGATATATTAAATTACTTTGAACCAAAGGATAATGAAAATTCAATTTTACAGGCTAATAGTCAAATTTTAAAATTAAATTTAAAAAATAATAAAAATAAGTTTATCAAAATTCCAGATTTAAAAAAAATAATAAATAAATCACATGAAATAATAGAAAATAATGATTTAGTTTTAAACTATCCTCATACACAAATTTTCAAAAAAAATACTTTAAATTATGAGTGTGAAAGACATCTTCAAATTTTTGCTGAACAGAAAATAATACCAAAATTCTGTTTTAGTTGTTACAAAGTTCAAATAACTTTAAACAATGTTTTAGAATTGTTAAGATTATATTTTTATTTTAATAAGCTTAATCTAAATAAAAATAATATAAGAAAGTGTATTGTTGAGTTAAGAAATAATGTAACTGGAAACTATAAAGGTTATATTTTTTGTAAATCAATAGATGAAGCAGAAAACATAAAAAGACTAATTAATAATGATTTTAGTAGTGAAAAAATAAGCGTAAATAATATAGACATAAAACATGGATGTACTGAATATTATGAAGAATTTAAAATTTACAAAAATATTAAGGAGAATGTTGAGGATAAAATATATCAAAGTAAATGGAAGAATATTGAAAAAGCATATGATGAAAGAAACTTAATTTTAGAAAATAATAGAGAGAGAGTATTTAATAATACTATAAAGTTATTTAATCTTCCTGATTTTTTAATAATTAAAAATTGGTTAATTTACGCAAGAGTTATTGGAGACAAATCATATAAAAAAATTATTAATTTTGATCCAAATATTAAAAATTTATCAAAACTAGAAATTCAAAAAATTAATGATAGGAAAAAATATTTAATAAATTAATTTAACTCTTTATGTCAAATGATCTAGGAAAAATACTAATTAAAAAAAAACAGTTCTCCAAAGCATTATTTATATTTCAGAAAATTTTAAAAAATAATCCTAATGATTTACGTGCAAACTTTCATATGGGTAAAATTTTTTATGAATTAAATGATTTAAATAAGAGTTTTTTATTCTTCGAAAAATGTAATAAAATTCAGCCAAGTACACCGAATATACTTTTCAACTTAGCATTAATATATCAAAGCACAGGAAAAATTGAAAAAGCAAAAGAAAAATATTTAGAGTTAATTTCAATAAACAAAAAAGATATCAAATCTTATTATGGTTTACACTCATTGAATATAAATAATATTACTCCCGAATTTAATGATATTTTACACAAATTAAAAAACGATGAAAATGTTACAATTTTTGAAAAAAGTTTAATTAATTTTATATTTTCTAAACTCGAAAGCAAAAAAGAAAAATTTGATGACGAAATTAGATATTTAGAAATATCACAACAACAATGTTTTGAAGCAAACTTATTGATAAATAATCAGGCAAATTTCTATTATAAGAATATAATTTCAAATTATTTTGATAAAATAAATTTTAAAAATAATTTTAATTTAATTCCAAAGTTTAATGACTCCAAACATATATTTATAGTTGGCCTCCCTAGATCAGGTTCATCTTTAGTAGAAACAATTATAGCTCATAATTCAAATAATATAGTTTCTGTTGGAGAATTTCATGGAATAAACACATCAATCTTAGATCAAGTAGGTAAAATTATTTTCTCAAAAAATTTTGTTAGTAAAAATTTTAAATTTAAAATTAATAAAAAGTTATTTCAAGAAAGTTTAATTGAAAAATTTAATAATTTCGAAAAAAAAGTATACCTTGATAAATCCCTTGAAAACTTTTTCAATATAGAAATTATTTTAAAATTTTTTCCAAATTCTAAGATTATCCATACTTACAGAAATTTTGAAGATGCTGTAATAGCTATATATAAAACTATGTTACCAGAATTATCATGGAGCCATAAACTTGATGATATAATTCAATATATAAGGCTATATGAAAAAACAATTAAATATTTTAAAAAAAAATATCCAAATAAAATAATTGATGTTGAATTAAGCAAATTTACAAGACAACAAGAGACTGAGACAAAAAGGATTTTAAATTTTTGTGAAATACAATTTAAAGAGGATTTTCTAAATTTTGATAAAAATGAAAAATTGTTTAATAAAACAAATAGTTTTTTACAAGTTAGAAACAAAATTCAAAAATATGAGGACGGTAAGTACAAACCATATTATCATCTTCTAAAAAAATATTTATAAATTTAAATTTATTTTTTTCAATTGATGTATAATATAAACTGATGAAAAATTTAGATTTACCAAATAAAATTCCTGTATTTCCTCTAAGTAACTTTATATTGTTTCCAAAAACTACTGTCCCTCTAAATATTTTTGAACCTCGATACATAGATATGATTAATGACAGCATGCAATCAAATAAAATGATAGGTATGATACAACCAAAAACATATAGCAGCAAAAGTTCTAACCCAAGTTTATACGAAGTCGGTTGTTTAGGAAAAATTATAACTTTTCAAGAAACTGATGACGGTCGATATTTAATTGAGTTAAAAGGATTAATTAGATTTAAGAAAATCAGAGAAATTGAGAGTATTAATAAATATAGAATTTTAGAGGTAAACTTTGATGAATTTGTTGAAGATCTAAATCCTGAAAAAGAACAATTAAAATTTTCAGATCTAGAATTAATTTTTAAAGATTTAAAGACTTTATTTGAAAAGAAAGGATTTATCATTAATTGGAAAGCATTAGAAAAGCAAAGTCTTGATGAAACAATTAATGCATTAGCAATGGCATCCCCATTTTCTCTAGAGGAAAAACAAATTCTACTAGAATCAAAAAATTTAGATATCAGGAAAAATAAAATAAGTGAAATACTAAAAACTTATACTCATGATATTTATGATAATACAACTATTCAATAACTAAATTATTATACCCTTATCAGCAATTTCAGTAAAAAATTTGTTAATCGACGGGTTTTTACCTAAAATTTGAATTGATTTACTAATAATATTACTTTTTGTTTTTCTTTCTAAATTAAAAATTTCATGAATTAGGTCAACACCATTAGAAAATACAAAATTTTTATGTCTAGATTTTTTTTCAAATTCAATATTTACAGATTTATCTAAGGGGAGGCCTAATGATATTTTTTTTTGAATTATATTTGTAAAAATCATTATATCTCTAATAGTCATATTAAATCCTTGACCAGCAAGAGGATGAATTTTGTGAAGCAGATCACCAAAAGCCAAAATATTTTCGTGATAATATGATCTTAAAGTAAGTGATTTTAATTCAAACTTTTCAATTTGTCCTATTTTTTTAATTTTGTATTTAATATTATTTTCTTCGATAAGTTTTTTTATATTAATTTTATTATTATTTAAATTATGGACTGAATAAACAATTGAAGTTTCTCTATCAGAAACAGGCAAGAAAGCAATTGGGCCTCTTTTTGTAAATATTTGAGTTGCAATATTATTTATTATCTTTTCATGTTTTATAACTGCCGTATATGCAAAGCTATTATATTTTTTAATCACCTTTTTATTAAAAAATTTTTTTGTTAAGTAATTATTTTGATCTGTATTTATAACTAAATCATATTTTTTATACGAAAAATTATTTTTTGAATAAATTAATCTAAAGTATTTATTTTTTTCCAATTTTTTTTTTAAAAGATCAATTAACTCATGATTTTTTACTATTGAAAAAAGATATTTATTTTTGTTTTCAAATTTTATTATTTTTTCTTTTCTTAAATTATCAGTAAAAATTTCAATTTTGTTTAATTTCCATATAATTTTTTCAATATTAAGAATTTTTTGGTTAAAAAAATTAACATTACTTTCTGAAATTCCAATAGTTCTTGTTTTATTTATTAATAATTGTTTATTTTGTGAAAAAACTTCGACATAGATTTTTCGATTAACTAAAGCTTTAGCTAAAGCAAAACTTGATAAACCGTCACCTAAAATACAAAGCTTCATACTATTTTTAATTTTAACAATAAAAATTAGATGATACAAAGTGGTATAATTGATTCATTTTTTATGAATATTAAAAAAACAGCTAATTTATTAATTAATTTCACTCTTAGAAGAGTTGCTGAAATTTTTGGATTATTGATTGTTTCCACAGGTGCATTACTATTAATTTCATTAATAACTTATTCACCAGAAGATCCTAATTTTATATTTCCTGATAATATAGAAATCAAAAATTTACTTGGCAGCAAAGGAAGTTTTGTATCTGATTTATTTTTTCAATCTTTTGGCTTTGTGGCCTATTTAATTTCTTTTACGTTAATTATTACTGGTATTAATGTTTTTAGAAATAAAGAATTTTTTCTTATATTAGAAAATATATTTTATGCTGTTATTTATTCTGCTTTAGGAACTTTATTCTTAGCTTATTTCTACTCAAATGCATTTATTTTTTATATAAATGGAAGTGGTGGATTTGTTGGCTCGTATTTAAACACAACTTTTTTGAATAATTTAATTCAAATCAATGAAAGCATATTTTATTTTGGATTAATTGCACTAATAATTTTTTTATTTTTAATTAGTATAAATTTTCATCCATTCCTTTTTTATACTTTTTTGAGAAATAAATTAAATTTTTTTTCTAATAAAGATAAAGATAAGAATTACACTGATAAAAGTGAAATAATAAATGAATATATCCCGCAAGAAGAAATAAAGAATCTAATTCAGGAAGATCTTCCCTTTATAAAAGCCGATACAAAAAAAGATTATACAATAAAATTTAAACTACCTAGTTTGGATTTATTAAAAACACAAAATGAAAAAAGGGAAGGTAGGAATAAAAAAAGCGAAACACAAGATCCTCAATTTCTAGAAAAAATTTTGTTAGACTTTGGTGTTAACGGCAGTATTAAAAAAGTGAGTCACGGACCAGTAGTTACATTAAGTGAATTTGAACCTGCGGCTGGTGTAAAAGTTTCAAAAATAATTAATTTATCTGATGATATTGCTAGAAATACTAGTTCGGAATCTGCAAGAATATCAACTATTCCAGGAAGTAATACAGTTGGGATAGAACTGCCTAATAACTTAAGAGAAAATGTTTATCTCAGTGAAATTTTAAATAATTCAGATTTTAAGAAAAAAGAAATTAAATTACCAATTGCTTTGGGAAAGAGTATTTCTGGGAATCCATTAGTTAGCGATCTATCTTCAATGCCTCATCTATTGATTGCGGGTACTACAGGATCTGGAAAATCTGTATGTATAAATACAATAATACTCTCTCTTCTTTACCGGCATACACCAGAGAAATGTAAATTCATTTTGATCGATCCAAAAATGTTAGAATTATCAACTTATGAAGGAATTCCACATTTGTTATGTCCTGTTATTACTGAAGCAAAAAAAGCAGCATCTGTGTTGGGGTGGGTTGTTAAAGAAATGGAGAGTAGATACAGATTAATGACGAAAGAAGGAGTTAGAAATATTGATGGTTATAATGCTAAACACAAACTACCTATGCCTTTTATTGTGGTTGTTGTTGATGAAATGTCTGATTTGATGCTAGTAGCAGGGAAAGAAATTGAAAATTATATTCAAAAACTATCCCAAATGGCAAGAGCTGCTGGTATTCATATTATAATGGCAACGCAAAGACCAAGTGTTGATGTTATAACTGGAACCATTAAGGCAAATTTTCCTACTAGAATTTCTTTTCAGGTTACTTCTAAAATTGATAGTAGAACAATTCTTGGGGAACAAGGTGCAGAACAACTATTGGGTAAAGGGGATATGTTATATATGTCCTCTGCTAACAGAATAGTTAGAATACATGCCCCATTTGTATCAGATAATGAAATTGAGAAAGTAAACAATTTCTTAAGATCTCAAGCCGAACCTGATTATGTTGATGAAATATTAAATTTTGCAGATGAAAAAGAAATTGGAGATGGTCATAACACTGCAGATAAAGATGATTTATATCAACAAGCTGTAGATTTAATTAGATCTGAAGGAAAAGCCTCTACATCATTTTTACAAAGAAAACTTCAAATTGGTTATAATAGAGCAGCAAGAATTATAGATATGATGGAGGCTGATGGAATTGTCAGCAAAGCAAATCATGTTGGCAAAAGAGATGTACTTTAATGTTACAAGTTTTTTCAATTTTTTTATTACTTTTTTTTACTTCACCATTAAATGCTGAAATTAAAAATAAAATCATACAAAATTTAAAAAAAACTAATAATTTAGATTTTAAATTTGAACAAAACATAAATGGTAAAATTGAAAATGGAAATTGCACAATTAAATACCCAAAAAAAATTTTTTGTGAATATGTAAAAAGTAATAATAAAATCTTAGTTTCAAATGGAAAATCATTGGTGATAAAAACTAGAGCGAGTTATTACAGATATCCACTTGAAAAAACACCTTTAAATTTGATTTTAGATAAAAATTTTTTAATAAATAAAATTTATAAACTTGAGGAAAGAATCGTTGATCAGAATCTTGTTAATTTTACAATCAAGGAAAGAGATGATGAAATTAATTTATTCTTTGATAATAAAACTTATGATTTAATTGGTTGGCAAAATATTGATATTTATCAAAATTTTAATATTACTTTTATTTCATCAATACGAAAAAATAGATTTATATCAGAAGATTTATTTAAAATTCCCTCTTTGAACTAAATATTTATAATTTCAGTTTTAAATATTTTCATACCTCTTGAAATATAATTATTTAAAGCATTTTTATGGTCCAAAGAACATGTATGGACCCAAACACGGTTAGTATTATTTTGAAAAGATCTTTTAATAGCTTCGGATAATAAATAAGAGCCTAATTTTTTATTTTGATACTCTTCCAATATTCCAAAATAAGCAATCTCGGTTTCATTTTTTTCTGGATGATAAATTAACTCAAAAAAACCAACCAAATCATCCTTAAATTTAAAGACATATGATTGAACATGCTTTGTGGAAACATATTTAATCCACTTGTCTTCCGTCCAAGTCAATCTATCTACCCACTTATGATTTTTACCAATACTTTTATAAAAAAACTTATTTAATTGGAAATTAAGTGGATCAATTAAACCTAAAGTATATTTATCGGATGGCTTATCACCTTCTTTTAAATCCTTAAGTGAATTTATTTCTAAATAATTTCTTACAACTTCCTGTGTCACTCAACCATTTTTCCTACTCGTTCACCTCCGAATAAGTGAAAATGCAAATGGGGAACTTCCTGACCACCATGATCGCTGACATTAGCTAAAGCTCTATAACCTTGCCCAACATCTGTGGAAACACCTAACTTTTTTGCAACAATGTTAATGCCCTTTATGAAACCAACTATCTCTTCATGTGTAGCATTTAGACTAAAATCATCTAAATCAATATATTTTCCTTTAGGAATAACTAGTGCATGAATTTTTTTTTGTGGATTTATATCATGGAATGACAAAACAAACTTATCCTCATAAATTTTATTACAAGGTATTTCTCCTCTTAAAATTTTTGCAAAAATATTATTGTTGTCGTAACTCATTTTTTCCTTTTTTCCAACTCTGACATAACTTCTTCAATTTTTACATCATTGGCCTCCAAGTAAATTAATAAATGATAAAAAACATCTGCGGCCTCATGAATTTTATTTGTATTTTTCTCTATAGCTTCTATCAACTCATCAACTTCTTCTAAAACTTTTTCCTTGCTCAACGACTTATTCCTAAGCAACTTATTGGTATAAGACCCATCTAAAGGATTGGTTTTTCTTTCTCTCGCCAACTTTATTAAATTTTCTAAAGTATTAAGCATATTAAATTCTAACAGGGATTCCTTTTGAATCCAAATATTCCTTAGCCTCTTTTACAGAATGTTTGCCATAATGAAAAATGGATGCAGCTAGAACTGCACTGGCATTTCCTAATTTAATTCCATCAACTAAATGATCTAAATTACCAACTCCTCCAGATGCAATAACTGGGATATTTATTTGAGAAGATATTTTAGACATTAAATCAATATCATAACCTACTTGAGTACCATCTCTATCCATTGATGTTACTAATAGCTCTCCAGCTCCACTAAATTCCATTTTTTTTGAAAATTCAATTGCATTAATACCAGTATTATTTCTCCCACCATGAGTAAAAATTTCCCATTTATCTCCATTCTTTTTTGCATCTATTGCAACTACGATACATTGTGATCCAAATTTTTTAGAACTTTCAAGGACTACATCTGGATTTTGAACTGCAGCAGTATTGATTGATACCTTATCTGCCCCACAATTTAAAAGTTTGTTTATATCGTCAATACTTCTAACACCACCTCCAACTGTTAAAGGAACAAAACATTTCTTTGAAGTCTTCTCTACAACGTCGTAAATAGTTTCTCTATTTTCATTCGAAGCAGTAATATCTAAGAAACAAATTTCATCAGCACCACCATCAGAATAAATTTTAGCTTGTTCAACAGGATCACCTGCATCTTTTAGATCAACAAAATTAATTCCCTTAACGACACGTCCATTTTTAACATCCAAACAAGGTATTATTCTATTTTTAAGCATGTATTTCCTTAACTAATTCTTCTAATTTAATATCACCGTCATAAATAGCTTTTCCAACTATAATGCCTTCAATATTATTATTTAGCTCTCTAGCTTTTTTAATATCATCTATTGATGATACCCCACCAGATATAATTACTGGACAATTTGATATATCTGCAATCTTTGATGTTTCTTCAAAGTTTGGGCTTTGTTTCATCCCATCTCTATTGATATCTGTATAAATCAGTCTACTTGCACCATAATCATTAACTTCCTTTAAATAATCTAGAGTTAGCTGATTAGAATTTTCTTTCCAACCAGAGACTGATAAATATCCATTTTTAGCATCTAAACCTAAAGCAATTTTATCAGAAAATTTTTTACAAGCTTCTTTTAAAAATTTTTTATCTTTAATAGCTGCACTTCCTAAAATGACTTTTTCAACACCAACATTGGTATATTTTTGAATACTTTCAAAGTTTCTTATTCCTCCGCCAATTTCAATATTGAGATCAAATTTAATCACTATTTCCTCTATAATATCCAAATTAGCCGTTTCACCAGTTAAAGCTCCATCTAGATCAACAATATGTAAATTTATAAAACCATGATCTTTATATTTAGCAGCTTGTTCAAGTGGGGACATTTCGTATTCAGTTTTATTATCAAAATCTCCTTTGACCAACCTCACACACTTTTTATCTTTAATATCTATTGCTGGAAAAATTTTCATTTAATTCACTCAATCAAGTTTAAAGAATTTACTATTATAAAAAATTTCATCCTGGCCAACTCTATCAAAATAAACAAAATTTTTACTATCAAAGAAATCTTTAAAATTTAGCTCTGCTGGAATATTATTTTCTACGGAAATTACCTTAATATCGTTATCATTGAAATTTATCGAATTTAATAAGTCCATTTCCCCACCCTCTATATCAATTGACAAGTAATCAATATCAGTGTTTTTGGGAACGGCTTGTTCAAATGTAATAGTTTTTAAATTAATTGATTGAGTTTTGCTTCTTTCATTTTTTGTAATAATATTCATATTTCTTTGATAGGAATTATTATTAATCCCACTCATCTGAGTAAGTCCCTCAATAACTTCAACAAATTCAACTTCTTTTATTTGATGGCTTACTGCTTCGTTTAGTATTTTACATTTCCTATTTTTTTTTAATTTTTCAAATTGGATACGAGATGGTTCTAATGCGATTCCATCCCAGTTTAAAAATTTTTCGAAATGGTAACAATTACTACCTTGAATTCCATCAAAAGCTCCAATTTCAACAAAAAATCCATTTTTTTTATTTTTAAAAAAAAACTCTCTGATTATTTTATCCTGGCCAGCCTGCGAAAAATATTTTTCATTCCAGAAAAAAATTTTTTCACAATCCCATATTTTTTGTCTTAATTGTCCTCTAAATGCATGTTCATTAGTAATAGCATAGATATTAGGAACTTGATCAAGTAAAACTGAATAAATTTTATGTGCATGTATTTTGCTTTCAAGATCTTGTTTAAAAAGCTCATCTGCTTTTTTTAAAACAGTATTAACGTTTTGTCCTGCAAATTGGCTAAGGTCTAAATTTTTCATTTTATATTTTCAAAAAATTTTGGATTAATGTGAGCCCTACTTTATCACTTTTTTCAGGATGAAACTGGGTCCCAAAAATATTTTCTTTTTCAACAGCACAAACAATTTTTGAAGAATAATCTGTTGTTGCTGAAATTACTTTTTTGTCCTCAGGTACAAATTCATAGCTATGAACAAAATACATATGGGAATTATTCTCAATGTTATTGTACATACTACTTTGTTTAACTATATTTATTTGGTTCCAACCAATATGTGGGAGCTTATACTTTCCGTTTTTGTTATCTATTTTTAAAACTTTGCCAGGTATCCAGCTCAAACCTTTGGTTTCTGTTTCCTCATAACCAACATCTGCAAACATTTGAAGACCAACACAAATTCCAAGAATAGGTTTTTTATGAACAACTGTAAAATCATTAAGCACATCAACTAAGCCACTAATGTTATTTAACGCACTTACACAACTCTTAAACGAACCTTGTCCAGGCAATACTACTTTGTCACAAGATTTGATCATACCCAAATCTGAGCTCACTGTAATATTCACATTATCTTTAGCAACCTCCTTAAAGGAGTTTATAACCGAGCTAATATTGCCCGAATTATAATCAACAATTGTAACGTTCATTAAAATTATAATGAGCCTTTAGTTGATGGAATACTTTTTTTATTTCTTGGATCCATTTCCAGAGCTGTTCTAAGAGATCTTGCTAAGGCTTTATAACAAGACTCAATTATATGATGACTATTGTCTCCATAAATGTTTTCAACGTGCATTGTAATTCCTGCCGATTGTGAAAATGCCTGGAACCACTCTTTAAATAATTCTGTATCCATCTCACCAAGTTTCTCAACTTTTAGTTTTACTTTCCAAATACAAAGATAGCGTGGCTCACATTATAACATTTGGTAAATTAAAAGCCCGAATGGTAATTAGAGACGTTGGACGAGTTTTGGGTTTAGCTTATGGATTTGTTGATAGCATATCAAAAATGATACCTTTCGATCCTTCTAGACCACAAAATTTAACTCAGTGTATTGCAGGAGAGCCACGGTTACAAAAACTTATTAAGGATGATCCAAGGGTAAAGAAACTTACTGATCTTTCTTTAAAATTAGAAGGTCTTAACAGAAACGTTGCTACTCATGCCGCTGGAGTAGTAATAGCTGACAAAAAACTTACTGAAGTTGTTCCATTATATAAAGATGTTTCTGCAGATCTTTTATTACCATCTACACAATTTGATATGTATTCTGCAGAAAATGCAGGTTTAGTAAAATTTGATTTTTTGGGTTTAAAAACACTTACCGTTATTAATAATACCCAAAAACTTGTAAGAAAAAAAATTAAAGATTTTCATATAGAAAAAATTAATTACGAGGATCAAAAAGTTTTTGATCTAATGTCCACAGGTAAAACAGTTGGCTTATTCCAAATTGAAAGTGCCGGTATGAGAGAAGCCCTAATTCAAATGAAGCCAAATCATATTGAAGATATTATTGCATTAGTTGCTCTCTATAGACCAGGACCAATGAGCAATATTCCAATATATAACGATTGCAAACATGGAAAGAAAAAACCAGATTACTTACACCCACTTCTAGAAGATATTTTAAAACCAACTTATGGAGTAATTATTTATCAAGAACAAGTAATGCAGATTGCACAAAAATTGTCAGGATTTACTGCAGGACAAGCTGATCTTTTGAGAAGAGCAATGGGTAAAAAGAAAAGAGCAGAACTTGAAAAACAGAAACAAGGATTTATTGCTGGAGCTATTAAAAATGGAATTGCCAAAGATGTTGCTGCTGGAATCTTTTTAAAAATAGAACCATTTGCAGAGTATGGTTTTAACAAAAGTCACGCAGCTGCGTATGCAATTATTTCATATCAAACAGCATTTTTAAAAACATATTATCCTAAAGAATTTATTGCTGCTTCAATGACAATGGATATATCTAATCAGAATAAGTTGAGTGAATTTTATGAAGAATTAAAAAGATTAAACGTTGAAATTGTTCGACCAGATATAAATGAATGTTTTGCTGATTTTAGAACAATAGATGATAAATTTTATTATGCTTTAGGTGGTATTAAAGCCGTAGGTTATGAAGCTATATCAAATATAGTTGAAGAAAGAATTACTAATGGAAAATTTGTTTCAATTCATGATTTTATTAACAGGGTAAATCCAAAAGATATTAACAAACTTCAATTAGAAGGTTTAGTTAAAGCAGGTGCTTTCGATAATTTACATTTAAATAGACAAGCTTTGTATGAATCAATTCCTAGTATAATTATTAAAAATAAAAATACATTTGACAATAAATCTGCAAATCAAATTGATTTATTTTCAGATGATGAAAACACTCAAGATAATCTATTGATTAAAATGGAAGATTGGAAATTTGAAGAAAGATTATCAAAAGAATTTGAATCAGTAGGTTTTTTTATTTCAGATCATCCATTAAATCAATTTAAGGAAATTTATGATGACTATAAAATAAAAGATTATTCTAAATTTATTTCTAATAGAGATTTAAAAGATTCTAACATTGCTGCCACACTATTAAAGGTTCAAGAAAGAAAAACTGCAAAAGGAAATTCCTATGCTGTTTTAAAATTAACTGACTTATCAAGTGTATTTGAACTTTTTATTTTTTCAGATGTATTAGAATTAAATAGAGAAATTTTGAAAGAGGGTAGCTCACTTATTTTGACATTATTTAAAAATATTTCAAATGATGAAAATAGACTAACTAGAATTAATGTTCAAAAAATTGCTTCACTGAAGGATTTGTTTAATAGTCCTATAAATCAGGTTTCATTTGAACTTAAATCTACGGAGCAAATTGAAAAAATATCTTCAATTTTGAAAAATGAAGGTAAAACCATTATAAATATTAATCTTTTTACTGAGGATAATATTCTTAAATTTCGATTAAAAAATAATCGTAAATTAGATAGAAAATCTCTTAACTTGCTCAGAAATCAAGAAATACAAGCTATTATTGATTAAATTATCGCTTGTTAATTTTGATAAATATTTGTAAACATCTTCAAAATTAAATTAACACGCACACAGTTGTTGGTTTTATACCTCCGGTCCTTAATTGGAAATTACTGTGGTGGCTTAACCGGGAATAAATATGAAAATACCTAACGTTACAATACAACAATTATTAGAAGCAGGCGTTCATCTTGGTCATAAAACCTTGAGATGGAACCCAAAAATGAAAAAATATATTTTTGGAAAAAGAGACTCAATTCATATTATAGATTTAACACAAACACTTGAGTTAACAAAAACAGCTTTAGAAAAAGTTTATGAAACTATTGCTAATAATGGAAAAATTTTATTTGTATCTACAAAAAAACAAGCCTCCGAGGCTATTGCTGAAGTTGCAAAAGAAACAGATCAGTATTTTGTAAATTACAGGTGGCTAGGAGGTATGCTAACTAATTGGGGAACTATTTCAAATTCAATTAAAAAATTAAAAAAATTAGAAATTGATTTAACGGCAGAAAATAGAGGATTCACTAAAAAAGAACTTTTAAAAATGAGTGTTAAAAAAGATAAGCTTCAAAGATCTTTAGGTGGTATAGCTGATATGAAAAAAGTTCCTGATTTAGTATTTGTTATAGACACAAATTATGAATCTCTAGCTATTGCTGAGTCTTCTAAATTAGGTATACCAATTATTGCTATTTTAGACAGTAATTCCAATCCAGATAATATTGATTATCCTATACCCGGAAATGATGATGCGAGAAGAGCTATTGATCTTTATTGCAATTTAATAAAGGAAACAATCAATAGTGCTAAAAGTTCTATACCAGCCTCTGAGACAAAAAAAGAAAAAGTTAAAAATATCGAAGCTGATGATAAAACCAAAACTATTCAAGAGCTAGATAGAGAAAAATTAGAAAAAAAATTTTCTAAAGAAGATAAGGAGAAATTAAACTAATGAGTGACATTGAAAAGGTAAAAAAACTTAGAGAAGTAACAGGTGCCGGTTTTAAAGATTGTAATTTGGCTATTAAAGAATCTAATGGTGATATAGATAAGGCTATTGAGATTTTAAGAGTTAAGGGAATTTCAAAAGCCTCAAAAAAAATGTCCAGAGATGCAAAAGAAGGAGTTGTTGTAGTTAGTGGAGACGAAATTAAGACCTCCATAATTGAAGTTAATTGTGAAACAGATTTTGTTGCTAAAAATGAAGATTTTATAAATTTTGTTAAAGAATTAAGTGAATTAAATAATGAGAACAATTCTAATATAGAGAATTTAAAATTAGCTAAAATGAAAAATGGTCAAACAGTTGATGATAACATGGTTGGTTTAATTGCTAAAATTGGAGAAAAAATTACGATTGGAAAAGCAAAAACCATTCAAAATTCTGATGGAGTAAATAATCATTATCTTCACACAGTGGTAAAAGATAATGTTGCAAAATTAGCCGTTATGGTTTCATTAGACACCAAAGATAATTCAGAGATTGTTAAAACATTTAGCAAACAATTATCAATGCATATTGCGGCATCAAATCCATTAGCTTTAGAATCAAATTCTATAGATCA
Organism: uncultured Pelagibacteraceae bacterium; assembly: GCA_902532645.1. GTDB lineage: Bacteria > Pseudomonadota > Alphaproteobacteria > Pelagibacterales > Pelagibacteraceae > Pelagibacter. The sequence goes on from CACAIU010000002.1 coordinate 71,577, forward strand.
AGCTATTATCGATAAAGAACAAGAACTTGTTGCTGAAGAATTAAAAAATTCAGGCAAACCTGAAGATATTGCAAAAAAAATTAGCTTAGGTAAAATGAACAAGTTTAAAGAGGAGAACGCACTTTTAACTCAAGCATGGGTTATGGAACCTAAGAAAAAAGTTCAAGATGTATTAAAAGAGCTCTCTATAGCTGATTTAAAAATAAAAGACTTCTATAGAATTAAAATAGGAGAGTAAATGTTTGATGACAAATCATACAGCCTTAAAATGGATAAAGCTATTGAGGTTTTCGCTAAAGAGCTATCCTCATTAAGAACCGGTAGAGCTAATGCTGCGATGTTAGATTTAATAAAAGTAGATGTTTATGGTCAACAAATGCCAATTAATCAAGTTGGCAGCATAACAACACCCGAACCAAGAATGATTAATATTCAGGTATGGGATGCTAACAATGTGCAACTAGTAGATGCAGCAATTAAAAAATCAGACCTAGGACTAAATCCACAAATTGATGGTCAATTAGTAAGATTACCAATACCGGAACTAAATGAAGAAAGAAGAACAGAGCTTAAAAAATTAATTAAATCTATTGGAGAAAAATGTAAAGTTTCTATACGAAATATTCGAAGAGAGGCAAATGAAGATTTAAAGAAATTACTTAAGTCAAAAGAAATTAGTGAAGATGAAGAAAAATCTCAAGAAAAAAAAGTACAATCTATAACAGACAATCATATAAAATCAGTTGATGAAAAAGTTTCTTTAAAAGAAAAAGAAATAATGACAATATGAACCCATTAAAGCATGTGGCTATCATAATGGATGGCAATGGTAGATGGGGAATTAAATTTAAAAAGTCTAGAAATGAAGGTCATAAAGCAGGATTAAAAACTATAGAGAAAATTATAAAAGAATCTATAAAAAAAAATATAAAGTATTTAACATTATATACTTTCTCTACTGAAAACTGGAAAAGACCAAAAAAAGAAATTAATTTTTTATTCAATTTATTAGAAAATTTTCTACAAGATAAAATAGAAATTCTACACAAGCAGAATATTAAATTAAAAATTATTGGAACAAAAAATTTTTCGAGTAAAATTAATGATCTTTTAATTTCGGCGGAGAAAAAAACAAAAAACAACAAAAAATTACAAATTAATCTTGCTTTGAACTATGGTTCAAAATCAGAGTTAATAAGTGCATTTAAACTTATAAATAAAAACAAAGATCAAATAAATGAAGAAAATATTAATAAATATTTACAAACAAATAATATTCCAGATCCAGATATTCTTATCAGAACTGGCAACACTACTAGGTTAAGTAATTTTTTATTATGGCAACTAGCATATACTGAAATTTTTTTTGAAAAAAAGTTGTGGCCAGCATTTAATGAAAAAGATTTTAACAAAATTTTGTATAAATATAAAAAAATAAAAAGAAATTTTGGAAGTATCTAATGAGCATAAATTTTTCAAATAGAATTTTGACTTCAATTTTATTATTAGTTATTTTATTTATTGGATTATATACAAATATTTTTTTATTTTTATATCTGTTTACTATAACATGTATTATTTCCTTTTTTGAATTTAACAATTTGATAAAAAAAATTTATAAAAATGAAAGAAATAAAATTTTTGTTATAAATATCTTTTCTCTTTCTTATTTAATTCTTTTTATTTTTTCAGGATATAAATTATACAACTCTTCACTATCTATTTTTGTATTTGTTATTTTAATATGTATTTTTTCTGATACTGGTGGATATTTGATTGGAAAATTTATAGGTGGTAAAAAATTAACCAAAATAAGTCCAAATAAAACTATATCTGGGAGTATTGGATCTTTTTTTTTCTCTTTATTTCCTGCGTTTATTTTTTGGTCTCATTTTAACTATAATTATAAATATGAAGTATTTTATTTATTATTAATATCATCATTCTTATCTCTGGTATGTCAATTAGGCGATTTACTAATTTCTTATTTTAAAAGAAAAGCTAAAGTTAAAGATACAGGCACTATATTGCCAGGACATGGTGGATTATTAGATAGAATAGATGGTGTTATTTTTGTGCTTCCAGCTGCTTACATTATATATAAAATATTTATTTAATTATGAAAAAGAATATTGCAATACTTGGCTCTACTGGTTCCATTGGAATATCTTTACTAAATATTGTTTCAAGAAATAAAAAAAATTTTGAAATAAAACTTTTATCAGCTCATAAAAATTATAAAAAATTATTTAAACAAGCTGAAATATTCAATGTAAAAAATATAATTATTACAGACCCAAAAACGTATAAGATAGCTAAATCAAAAAGAAATAAATTTAAAATTCATAACAATTTTCAAAATTTATCAAAAATATTTAAAAACAAAATTGATTATGTAATGTGTTCAATAATTGGGATCGAAGGCCTGTATCCAATTACACAAGTTATAAAATATACTAAAAGAATTGCTATAGCTAACAAAGAACCAATTATATGTGCATGGAATATAATTAAAAAAGAACTAAAAAAAAACAAAACTGAGTTTATACCAGTTGACTCAGAACATTTCTCCATTTGGTACGCATTAAACAACAAATCAACCAAAAAGGTAAAAAAAATATATTTAACAGCTTCCGGTGGACCGTTATTAAATGTAGCAAAAAAAAATTATAATAAACTTTCATTGAATGAAATTTTAAATCATCCCAATTGGAAAATGGGAAAAAAAATTACAGTTGATTCCTCAACTATGATAAATAAAGTTTTTGAAATTATTGAAGCCAAAAATATTTTTGATTTAGAATATAAAAAATTATCAATAATTGTTCATCCAAAATCATATTTGCATGCAATTATAATTTTTAAT
>CACAIU010000003.1 GCA_902532645.1 uncultured Pelagibacteraceae bacterium
GCTCTTCTTGGAGAAAATGGTGCTGGAAAATCTACACTGGTTAAAATTCTATCAGGCATCATCATTCCTGACGAAGGTAAAATTTATTTAAACGAAAATAATCTAAAGCTTAATTCGCCATTAGATGCAAAAAAAAATGATATCGGAATGGTATTCCAGCATTTTAATCTTTTTGAAACTTTGTCCGTATTTGAAAACTTAATAATAGACTCAGATGAACAAAGGGAAAGTTTAAGAGAGAAAATTGATACGATTATGAAAAAATATAATTTTTCAATTGATCTTGATATTCCTGTTCTAAATCTATCAGCAGGTCAAAAACAGAAAGTGGAAATAATAAGATGCCTAATAAGGAACCCAAAAGTTTTAATTATGGATGAACCAACATCTGTATTAACAGAACAAGAAACAAGTGAATTATTCTTATCTTTGAAAAAATTTTCAGAAGAAGGAATTTTAATTATTTATATTACACATAAACTAAAGGAAGTCATGCAGCTTTGTGATGAAGTTGCTGTAATGAGAAGAGGAAAGTTAGTTTCTGTAAGTGAAATAAAGAACGAAAATATTGAGTCACTTGCTAACAAAATGGTGGGTCAGAACCTAAAAACAATTAAGAAAAAAAAAGCAAAAAATTCATCAGATCAATTAATTAAAATAACTAATCTTAATTTTACAAGTGAAGATCCCTTTGAAACAAATTTAATGGATATTAATTTTTCTGTTAATCGAGGGGAGTGTTTAGGAATTGCTGGTATATCAGGAAACGGACAAAGTGAATTATTTCAAGTATTAAGTGGTGAAATTATTTCGGAAAAGAACTCTATAGAATTTAACAATAATTACATAGGAGATTTAAGTCCTCAAGAAAGAAGAGAATATTTGATGGCCTTTTCTCCAGAGGATAGGCTTGAGCAGGCTGCAATTCCACAAATGAAAATTTTTGAAAATGTAGCTCTAAACAATTTTAAATCATCAAATTTTTTTAATAATGGATTAATTAACGAAAACAAAATTAAAGAACATTCCAAAAAAATAATTTCAGATTTTAATGTTAATACGGACAACATTGAATTAAAAAGCCAATTTTTGTCTGGAGGTAATCTTCAAAAATTAATTATTGGAAGAGAATTAATAACTTCTCCAGATTTATTAATTTGTTTTAATCCAACTTGGGGTCTAGATGTTGGAGCAATAAATTATATCCACGAAACATTGATTAAAATCAATGAACAAAATAAATCAATTATATTAATATCTACAGACACTGATGAGTTATTAAAATTAAGTGATAAAATTTCAGTAATTCATAAAGGAAAATTGTCAAAAATTATGAATGCTGAAGAAGTTACCTCTGAAAAACTTGGGATACTAATGGGAGGAGCAAATTGATTAAAATCGTAAAAAGAGATCAACCATCAAGAGCTATTTTTTTTTTTACACCCGTGTTAGCTATTTTTCTAACATTAGTAGCGGGAGGTTTGATTTTTTTTATTTTAGGTTTTAAACCATTTGAAGCTCTTAAATTTTTTTTCATAGTTCCAATTGCAGATAAATATGGTTTCAGTGAATTACTATTAAAAGCTACACCTCTTTGTTTAATTGCAATCGGTTTATCTTTTTGTTTTAAAAGTAATAACTGGAATATTGGAGCCGAAGGGCAATTAACTTTCGGTGCGATAGTTTCAGGAGGAGTTGCATTATTGTTTTATGAGCAAGAGGGATTTTACATTCTTCCGATAGTAATTTTAGCTGGTGCAATCGGTGGTATGCTGTATGCATCCATACCCGCAATCTTAAAAACTTACTTTAATACAAATGAAATATTAGTAAGTCTTATGTTGGTATATGTTTCAAAATTAATTTTGGACTATCTTGTTGTTGGTCCTTGGAGTAATCCAGAGGGATTTAATTTTCCTGAAACCAGACAGTTCAGTGACTCTGCTAAACTTCCGTTATTATTTGAAGGACTAAGAATTCACGCAGGAATATTTTTAGCTTTAGCTGCAGTGGTTATCAGTTGGTTTGTTTTTTATAAAACGTATTTAGGGTTCCAAATGAAAGTTTCTGGTTTTAGTTTAAAGACAGCAAGATATGCCGGATATAAAGGTAAAAAAATGATCATACTCGTTTTTTTAATAAGTGGTGCTTGCGCAGGTTTAGCTGGAGTTGGAGAAATAACTGGACCTATTGGACAGCTTCATAGAGAAATTTCTCCAGATTATGGTTTTACTGCAATAATTGTAGCGTTTTTGGGTCGTTTACATCCTGTTGGTATCATCTTTGCATCTCTAGTTGTTGCAATAACTTATCTGGGTGCTGAGACAGCTCAAATATTTATGCAAATACCTAAATATACTGGTCAGGTTTTTCAAGGAATGATTTTATTTTTTCTTCTTGCATCAGATTATTTACTTTTTTTCAAAATTAAATTTATAGGTTCAAAAAAATGATCATCGATATAAATTTTATCGGACTGATAATTGCATCAATAATGGCCTCAGCTGTTCCTTTGATCCTAGCGTCCTGTGGTGAACTTATTACAGAAAGATCCGGTGTTCTAAACCTTGGTGTTGAAGGAATGATGATCATTGGTGCTATTTCAGGTTTTGCATTAATGACTGTTACAGGAAGTTTAATTATTGCAGTTTTTGGCGCAATGTTAGCTGGAGTTTTAATTTCAACTATTTTTGCATTTCTTACTCAAACATTGATCACAAATCATGTTGCTACTGGTTTGGCGCTTACCATATTTGGAATTGGTATTTCTGCCATGATAGGAAAAAATTTTGTAGGTATTCCTGGAAAAGAGTTTCCTGTTTTGTTTGAAGGTTTAAAAGACACTATACCACTTTTAGGTTCAATATTATTTGGACATTCAATTGTTTTTTATTTTGCTTTTGCCCTTCCCTTTATAACTAGCTATTTTTTAAAAAAAACGAAAATTGGATTAATTGTAAGAGCTGTAGGAGACTCACCTGAGTCTGCATCTAATCAAGGAATAAATGTTAAGTTTGTTCGTTACGCTTGTATACTTTATGGAGGCGCAATGAGTGGACTTGCTGGTGCATATTTATCCATGATTTATACTCCTCAGTGGATTGAAAATATGACAGGTGGAAGAGGTTGGATCGCATTAGCTCTAGTGGTTTTCTCAACGTGGAACCCAATTAAAATTTTGATTGGTGCTATGATTTTTGGTGGCTTAACGATTATTCAGTTTCATATGCAAGCAATTGGAGTAAGAATACCTGTGCAATTTTTAACAGCTCTACCTTACATCGTTACAATAATAGTTTTAGTTGTAATTTCTCGTGATAGTAGAAAAATAAGACTAAGTACTCCTAGTTCATTGGGGAAATCTTTTCATAAAGACAATTAATTTAAAAATAATCATTTTTTTTTAGATAATTTAATTTAAATTTAAATAATTAAAAAATCAAAAGGGGAAATAAATTTATGCATAAATTTTTAATTCGTTCTTTCGTCTCTTCTTTAGTTTTATTATTTTCATTAACTGTAGCTGCAGTTGCCAAAGATGTTAAAGCAGCATTTGTTTATATTGGTCCAACTGGTGACCATGGATGGACATATCAGCATGATGTAGGTAGAAAAGCTGTCGAAGCTGCCGGATTTAAAACAACTTACGTAGAAGGTGTTCCAGAAAGTGCCGATGCTGAGAGGGTTCTTAGACAATTAGCCAACTCTGGTCATGATGTTATCTTTACAACTAGTTTTGGATATATGAATCCAACTAACAAAGTTGCAAAAGAGTTTCCAAATGTAAAATTTGAACATGCTACTGGATATAAAAGAGAACATCCAAATGTTTCAACATACGCAGCTAGATTCTACGAAGGTAGAACTATCTTAGGAACAATTGCTGGAACTATGACAAAATCAAATGTTATTGGTTATGTTGCGTCTTTTCCAATTCCTGAAGTTATCAGAGGTATCAATTCATTTACTTTAGCAGCTCAAAAAGTTAACCCAAATATTAAAACTAAAATTGTTTGGGCTTTCACTTGGTATGATCCAGGTAAAGAAGCAGAAGCAGCAAAAGCTTTAATCGATCAAGGTGCTGATGTAATTGCTCAACATACAGATAGTACAGCTATTGTTCAAATGGCTGAAAAAGCTGGAGTATATGCTTTTGGACAAGCAAGTAATATGGACAAGTTTGCTCCTAAAGCTGTATTAACATCAGTTGAAAACAATTGGGGACCATATTACGTAGACAGAGTTAAAGCAGTTGCAAATGGTACATGGAGTCAAAAAGATACTTGGCATGGTATTGGAGATGGTATGGTTGTGATATCAGATTTAGATTCACAAATGCCAGCCGACCTAAGATCAAAAGTTAAAAAACTTCAGGCAGATTTAGCATCTGGAAAAGTTCATTCTTTCACAGGACCAATTTATGACCAGAAAGGTAATTTGATGGTTGCTGAAGGAAAAACTGCAGATGATGGAATGCTTGCAGGAATGATGACTTACGTTAAAGGTGTTGAAGGAGATATACCTAAGTAATCAGTTTCCAAATTAAAAAATTTAAAAGGCCGGTTTTTTAGCTGGCCTTTTTTATATCTGATGTTTTTTTTTTATTTGTTCAATCCTTAATTCTTCATAAATTTCGAAGGGTTGTACTATCCAAGGATTATCAGGAAGTTTATTTGCACAGAAATCTGGCTCAAATGTTGATTTCTTTTTTTTAAATAATGTTGCGGTTTTAATGTCTTCAATTTTATCTTTAATGGGTTCGTATTTTTTTAACCAATCTATACTTTTGTTAAAAGTAATTCCTGTGTCAGATAAATCATCACATAAAAGTATTTTTCCACCCATATTAGGTGCTATCGAACTCATTTCTCTTGAAAATACAATATCACCCTGCTCATCCTCTACTCCCTTACCACTGTAAGATTCAACTGCAAGATAAGCACATTTTAATTTAAAAATTCTACTTAAAACATCTATCATCGGCGCTGCTCCACGCATGATGCCAACTAGTATTGTTGGTTTATATCCGCTCTCATCAATTTGGATTGCTAGTTTCTCAACAGTTTTGTTATACTCGTCCCAGCTGACAATCATTTTTTCAGACATAATTTTTTATATCTATTTATTTAAATAATAAAACTAAAACTGCAAGAACGATAAGTGCTATTATTGAAGAAATTAAAATATACAACCTATGAATGTTTCTTCCTCTTAAATTAAAATAATGTCTTGCTACCCCAGAAATAACAGCAATCGCACATAATATTAACCAATTATATTGGTGATAAACTAAAAAGCTCGAATGCCCAGAAAGCATTATAAACAAAACTAAAAAAGTTGAATAATTATTGTGAATTGATCTTTGTTTAGCTGCTAAAGATAAGCTCATATCAAACTTTTCACCTCTTTCACTACTACTAATTATGTTCATTTGATTGGGGATGATTACCGTGAAAACATTGCCAAACATATTGGATCCAATGATTAATCCAACACTCAAAATTGCAAATTTCGGTCCAAATAATTTTGTAAGTCCAAATGATACAACTGCCAGCAAAATTATTCCCGTGGATATAAATAAAATATGATTCTCAATTAATTTTGATTTGCATAAGAGATCATAAATAAACCAAGCCACAATCAATGATAAAAGCGAGATAATAATGGCATAAGTAGGAGGCATTAACAGAACACGTTTATCAACCATCAATACTCCAGCGTTATAATAATAAATTACAACTAAGAGCAACATTCCAGTTACAAAGGTTAAGTAACTTTGCCACTTGAAGATTACTAATCTATTTAAGTAATCTTGAGGTGGAGATGTTTTTAACCTTGAAAGTTTATAAAAAAAACCAGAATGCATCAGATATCCTTCACCATCGATATCATCACTTGTTATATTTTTATTTAAATTATTATCTAAGTAATTAAATAAAAAACTATTACCTACCCATAATATTGCAAATAATACATGGCCCCATCTTAGAATAACCTCTAACCATTTTATTGTATAAGGTAAAAATTCCATTAATATTTTATTTTATCTACTTTTTTATTCCAAATTTCAAATGCTTTTAAAGCTTCATCTCTGAGCATTTGTACCATTTTAATTTTCCTATCATCAATTTTTTTTGGGATTTCTGTATAAATAAAGGAGTCATCGAAATCTATATTTTTTGCATCTTCTCTAGTGTTTGCATAATATATTTTATTTAATCTTGACCAATAAATTGCAGAGAGACACATCGGGCAAGGTTCACAAGATGTATAAATCTCACATCCAGAAAGATCAAAAGTATTTAAATTTTTACAGGCTTCTCGAATTGCTACTATTTCTCCATGAGCAGTTGGATCATTTGACGAAGTAACTTTATTAGAACCCTCTGCAATAATCTTATCATCCTTAACTATAACACTTCCAAAGGGACCACCAACGGTATTGGCACTATTTATTGAAAGTTCAATTGCTTTTACCATAAATTTTTTTTTGTCTTTCATTTTAATTTTTTATTTTATTTTTAATTTTGTTAATACTTATTAAAATTCTTTCAGGTGTTGCTGGTGCATTAAGTTCTGGTGCAAACTGATAATTTCCAATTGAAGCAACTGCATCTTTAATTGCATAAAAAACACTCATTGCTAGCATCAAAGGAGGTTCACCAGTTGTTTTTGCTTTATTAACAACTTTTTCTTTATTTAATCCTTCTTTAAAAATTTCTACATTAAATTTTTTTGGAATATCACTTACTGCAGGTATTTTGTAAGTCGATGGAGAAAAAGTTGTAATCTGACCATCTGATTTCCATTTCAATTCCTCTATTGTAAGCCAACCTTGTCCTTGTACAAAACCACCCTCTATCTGACCTAGTTCTAACGCTGGATTTATTGGCTTGCCGGCATCATGTAAGATATCTACTCTTTCCAGTATATTTTCACCCGTCAATGTATCTACAATTACTTCCGAAACAGCTGCTCCGTAACAAAAGTAATAAAAAGGTCTTCCTCTAAATTTTTTTTTATCAAAATTAATTTTTGGTGTTGAATAGAAGCCTGATGATGAAAGAGATATTCTATTTAGATATGCCTCTTGAATTATGCTTTTAAATTCAAATTGTCTGTTTCCAAATATTATATATTGATCTTTATAGACTGCCTCTTGGTTGTAGATCTTATATTTTTTCTTTATAAATTTTTCTAAATTTAATTTAATTTTTGCTACTGCATTTAGAGCTGCTGCTCCATTAAGGTCTGTAGTTGACGAAGCGGCGCTAGCTGAAGTATTTGGAACCTTGGCTGTATTTGTTGATGAGATATGAACTAAATTATAGGGTAATCCCAAAGAATTAGCCACTAACTGAGCAATCTTTGTGTGAGTCCCCTGACCCATTTCTATACCTCCATGATTTAAATGAACGCTTCCATCTGTGTAAATATGAACTAAAGCTCCAGCTTGATTTAAATGAATTGTTGTAAATGAAATACCAAATTTTAAAGGTGTAATAGCTATACCCTTCTTTTTAAATTTATTTTTTTCATTAAATTTTCTTATGTCCAAATATCTTTTCTTATAATTAGATTTACTTTCTAATTTTTTAAATATTTCATTAATGACATTATCTTCAACAGTCATTCCATAATGAGTTACATTTCTTTTATCTTTTTGATAAAAATTTTTTTTTCTGACTTCTATAGGATCTATTTTTAAATACCTTGCGATATTATCTATAATATTTTCTATAGCCATCATCCCTTGATTTCCACCAAAGCCTCTAAATGCAGTTGAGGTTGGAATATTTGTTTTACATAAATTATTTGTTACCTCGATATCTGAAATATAATATGCATTGTCCACATGAAGCAAAGCTCTCTCGTTTATTGCAGCCGATAAATCAGGTGACATTCCACAATTAGAAGATAAATTTAATTTTAATCCTTCAATGATACCTTGATCATTAAAACCAACTTCATACTCAGATAAAAATTCATGTCTCTTACCAGTTAAAATTATATCATCATCTCTATCCAATCTTAATTTAACTGGTTGTCCTGATTTTTTTGCCAGCAACGCGCAAATGCATGCTGTCATGAAATTTGTTTCCTTTCCCCCAAACCCACCTCCAATTCTTCTAACCTCAACATTTATTGAATTACTTTTTTGATTAAACATTTTTGCAATTAATTGTTGAGTTTCTGATGGATGTTGTGTTGAACTATAAACTAAAAAATTATCATCTTCTTTAGGAACAACAAAAGCTGCCTGGCCTTCTAGATAGAAGTGCTCTTGGCTTCCAGTTGTAAAATTTCCTTTTAAGTTGTTTTTGGAATTTTTTATTTTTTTAGACGGGTTACCTTTTTTAACTTTTCTAGGTTTAAATAAAAATTGCTTCTTATTTAAAGCCTCCTTAATTGTAATAACAGGTTTTAAATCTTTATAGGTAATTTTGGCTTTTAATACTGCCTTTCTAGCAAGTTCTGTAGTTGTAGCAGCTACAGCGAATAATGGCTGACCAAAAAACTCTACTTTTTTTTCTGGAAAAATTGGATCACCTTCAAAAACTGGACCTACGTCATTTCTACCAGGGATATCTCTTTGAGTAACTATTGATATTACTCCTTCACTTTTTTTTACTTCAGTGAGGTCAATTTTTTTTATTATTGCATGAGCTTTTTTGCTTAAACCAATAGCACCATAAATGGTATTTTTTGGTTCATTAATATCATCAGTGTACTCTGCATATCCACTCACATGCTTATAAGCACTATCATGTGGTCTTATTTCCTCAATGTAGTTCTCTTTACTCATTTAATTTACTCTTGATAACTTATTAGAATTTATTTCTACGAAACATTTCATCAATAAATTTTTTGCTATCTCTAGTCTGTATTCTTTGCTAGCTCTCATGTCTCCAATAGGACTTAAATCTTTTTCTAAATATTTTTTTGCTTGATCAAAAGTATTGATGGTAAGAGGCTTATTTTTGAGAATTTTTTCACATGCTTTAGCTCTTTTTGGTACAGCAGCCATGCCTCCATATGCAATATAAACCTCTTTAATTTTATTTTTATTAATCTCAAAATTAAAAGATCCACAAACAGATGAAATATCATCATCAAATCTTTTTGATATCTTAAATGCCTTAAAAATATTTTTCTTAAATAATGGTATTTTTATTGAATATATAAATTCATTTTTTTTTAATTTAGTTTTTCTGTAATCAAGAAAAAAATTATTTAAAGGTATCACTTTTCTTTTGTTAAAACTTTCAATTAAAACCTCTGCATTTAAAGATAATAGAATTGGCAGTGAGTCACCTATTGGAGATGCTGTTGCAATATTGCCGCCTATAGTTCCAACATTTCGAATTTGAACAGAGCCATATCTTTTTAGAACCAAATAAAAATCTGGATAATATTTTTTAATTTCTTTTTCAAATTTTATTAAAGGTGTAGCAGAGCCAACTTCTAAATAATTTTTACTTACTTTGATAAAATCTAATTCGTTAATTTCTTTTAAATCAATTATAAACGGAATTTCTTTTCTTTCTTTTGTGACTTTTAAAGACAAGTCAGTTCCACCAGCAAGAAAACTAAAATTAGAATGTTTTTTAATTATAACATTTAAATCTTTAATATTTTTTGGTGAAAAATAAATTTTATCATCTTTTTTAATATAAATATTTTTTGGTTTAATTTTTTTTAATTGCTGAATTACTTTATTTTTATTTTTGGAAAATTGATCATTCTTATTTATTTTATTTAAACTTTTGGCAGCATCAATTATAGGTCTATAACCAGTACAACGACATAAATTACCAGATATAGAATCTGATATTAATTCATTATTGAGACTTTTATTATTTTTAAACATTGAAAATAAAGACATGACAAATCCTGGCGTACAGAAACCACATTGTGAACCATGAAATTTTACCATCGCATCTTGCACTGGGTGAAGTTTTCCATTTTCAGAAACTAAATCTTCAACAATTATAAGTTGCTTACCATTCAATGAGGGGACAAATGAAATACAAGAATTAATTGCTTTATATACAATTTTATTATCGACTAATTCACCCAAAACAATTGTACATGCACCACAACCACCCTCCGAACATCCTTCTTTAGTTCCAGTCTTTTTTAATTCAGTTCTAATATAATTAAGTAACGTTTGATTTGGATCGGGATTTTTGATTATAACAAGCTTGTCATTTAATAGAAATTTAACAGAACTCGATATCACTTAACTACCTCTATAAGTAGAATAACTCCAAGGTGAAACAAGTAAAGGAACATGGTAATGCTGTGAGGGATCTGAAATACCAAATCTTATAACAACATCATCCAAGAATGGTACATCGCTAGCTGAAGATGTATTTTTAAAATAATCACCAATATGAAAAATTAATTCATATTTGCCTTTAATAAAAACATCTCCCTCTGCTAATGGTGAATTAGCTCTACCATCGTCATTGAGTTTTGTTGACGTTAATATTTTTCGTTCTGAATTATTAATATAAAACAACTCAACCAAGATACCTTTGCCAGGTTTACCAGAATACACATCTAAAACATGAGTTGTGAGCTTTGTCATAAAATTATAGTATCATTTAATTTCAAACTTAAATTTTTAAAAGTTATATGAGAACAATAGATAACATTAACGATCTTAACAAGTCTGATTTTTTATCTATATTTGGTAATGTTTTTGAAAAAACTGAGTCAGTTGCTATGGAAGCTTTTGAGTTAAAACCATTTAAAAACTTTGAAGATATTGTGTTTAAAATGCTTGATATTTATGAAAATTACGAAAAGAATAAAATTTTAGAGATTTTAAATGCTCATCCTGAGCTTGCTGTAGCAAAAAAAATGACCTCTGAATCTATATCAGAACAAGCCTCTGCAAAATTAAACCAATGTTCTATTGATGAATATGAAGAATTTAAAAAATTAAATTCAGAATATAAAAAAAAGTTTAATTTTCCTTTTATAATTGCCGTAAAAGGCAAAGATAAAAATGAAATTTTGAATAATTTTAGACAAAGAATACAAAGTGATGTAGAAAGTGAATTCCTTGAAGCAAAAAAACAAGTAAAAAAAATCGCAACATTTCGTTTGAATGAAATAAATAAAAAATGAAAAAATTTATAAGTGCAAAAATGATTAACTTAGCAGATCCAAGAATTGGAACTAAAGTTATATTTAAGACTGACGATTTTTTTGCAGCTGCTCATAGAATATTAAACATCGAAACTCCAGTTTTTAAAGATGGACTATTTGACAAACATGGTAAATGGATGGATGGATGGGAAACAAAGAGAAGAAGATCAGAAGGCTTTGATTATTTAATTTTAAAACTTGGTAAACCTGGAAAGATATTTGATATAGACATTGACACAACGCATTTCAATGGAAATCAACCCACACATGCTTCGTTAGAGGGTTGCTTAAGCAGAACAAGGCCTAATAACAAAACAAAATGGATTTCTTTACTGAGCAAAAAAAAACTTAGGCCAAGCCGAAACCATAGCTTCAAATCAAACAACAAATCTGTTTTTAATTATATAAGACTAAACATTTTTCCAGATGGTGGAATTGCAAGACTAAGGCTTTATGGAAAAATTGAAATGGATAAAAACTATTTGAGTAACAAAACTATCAACCTTACATCTGTTTTAAATGGCGCTTCAATTATTGGTTGTAATAATGAACATTTCGGCAGGGCTGAAAATATCATAGCACCTGGTAAAGGAAAAAATATGGGAGATGGTTGGGAAACAAGACGAAGTAGAGGAAAAAACTTTGATTGGATTATAATAAAATTTGGAAAACCAGGATTAATAAAAAAACTAGAGATAGATACCCATCATTTTAAAGGAAATTATCCCGATAGTTGCTCAATTCAAACTGCAAGCATTTCAAAAGATCTGTCCAATAAATCAATTGTTAATAATTCAAAAAATTGGAAGTTTATTTTAAATAAGTCAAAACTGTCAGCGCACAAGAAACATATTTTTAAAAAATTCTTAATTAAAAGAAGTAAGGAAAATTATCTTAAAATAAATATCTACCCAGACGGTGGGATTTCAAGAATAAGGGCATTCGGAAATTTTGTGAAATGAAAATAATAAAAGTAAAAAAAATTACTAAAAAAAATTTTTCTAAATTTGGTCAATTAATAGATACGTCAAAAAAAAATCCTATAAATATTAATGATGGCTATGCAAAAAGATTTGATAATTTGATAAACGTAGATGCATCTAAAAACAAAGGGAAAGCAATCGTTAGTATATTTAAAGCAAAAAAAAGAAGGTTTCCTATGAAAATTGATATGATGGAAAAACATCCTTTAGGAAGCCAAGCCTTTATACCAATGGAAGATACAAAATTTTTAGTATTTGTAGCACCAAAAGGAGACAAACCAGATGTAAATAAAATCCGATCCTTTTTAGTCCCAAAACAAACTGGGGTTAATTACAATGCTGGTATTTGGCACTTTCCGTTGATTTCCATGAAAAATATGAATTTTCTAATTATTGATAGAAAAGGAAAAGGAAACAATCTTGTTATTTATAAATTTAAAAAAGATAAAATTATTTTGAAAAAATGAAAAAAAAATACCCAAGAGATTTAGTAGGATATGGTTCCAAAAAAATTAAGGTAAAGTGGCCTGGTAATGCTAAGTTGGCTTTGCAATTTGTGCTTAATTACGAGGAGGGAGCAGAGAATTGTACTCTTCATGGTGATAAAACTTCAGAAGTATTTTTATCAGAAATTATAGGAGCAAAACCAATTAAAGGTCGACAATTAAATATGGAATCAATTTATGAATATGGATCAAGAAGAGGGTTTTGGAGAATTCATGATCTATTTAATAGAAAGAAAATTCCACTTACTATTTTTGGGGTTGGTATGGCATTGGAAAGAAATAAAGAAGTTTGTTCGGCTATAAAAAAAGCAAATTATGAAGTTGCTAGTCATGGGTGGAGATGGATTGACTATCAAAATGTATCAAAGAAAAAAGAAAAGAATGATATGAAACTTGCAGTAAAATCTATAAAAAAGATTTTTGGTAATCAACCTGCCGGTTGGTACACAGGTAGGTGTAGCGAAAATACTTTAGATTTAGTAATTGATAATGGTAGTTTTTTATACTGTAGCGATACATACAGTGATGATCTTCCTTATTGGATAAAAAAAGGTAATAAAAAACAACTAATGGTTCCTTACACACTTGATAACAATGATATGAGGTTTGCAACCAATCAAGGATTTAATTCGGGTGAACAATTTTATAATTATTTAAAAGATAGTTTTGATGCCCTTTATGAGGAAGGAAAAAATTCACCAAAGATGATGTCAGTTGGCTTACATTGTAGATTAATTGGAAGACCTGGTAGAATACAGTCTCTTAAAAAATTTTTAAATTACGTCACAAAATTTAAGGATATTTGGATCTGCAAAAGAGTAGATATAGCCAAACATTGGATAAAAAATTACAATTAAATTTTTATTATTGTTCAGCAGCTATAGAAGTATAGTGAGCAACTGCTTCTATTTCATCATCAGTTAGTATACCCTCCATTGCGGGCATTACTCCTATACCGTTTCTGACTGCCATTATAATTCTTTGAATATCAGGTCTAATTTCATTTAAATTTGGACCAACCATTGCGTTCGATCCAGCATCTGAGAGCATATGGCATGCTGCACAATTTCCAGCTCCCAGAAAAACTTCTTTTCCCTTATTAAACAGTTCATCAGCATTAACGTGGGTTAATGATAAAAATATCAAAAATAATAATGTATTAAAGAAATTTAAAAATAATTTTTTCACATAAATTTGGTATCATAATTAAAAAAATTTAAAAAGGAGAATTATGAAAGCTTATTGGGTTGCAAATTATACTGAAATAAAAGACGACGAAAGACTTAAAAAATATGCTGTTAAAGCAAAAGAAGCAGTTGAAAAATATTCTGGAAAAATAATAGCAAGAAGTGCAAATAATGTAACTTTAGAAGGTAGGGAAATGGTTAGAGTAGCGCTTGCAGAATTTCCAGATATTGAAACAGCAAAAAATTGTTACAATTCCGAAGAGTATGTTGAAGCTAGAAAACATTTGGAAAATAATGCTACTAGAGAACACATAATTTTTGAGGGAATGTAAGCTGATAAAGACTTAATATTGAATAGGTTCGGGATCTATACTTCTCCATAAATACCAAGTTGCAACAGAACAGTAAGGTGAAAACTTTTTGTTTAGATATTTTACGTAATTTTCTGGTGGTAGATATTTTTTATTAAAATTTTTTGAAATAGCTCTTAACAAACCAATATCCTGGATTGGCCAAATATTAGGACGATTATAAGTAAATAACAAAATCATTTCTGCTGACCATCTTCCAATTTGTCTTAATTGAGAAAGATAAATTATGGCATCTTCATCAGACATATTTGAAATAAGTCTTGGATTAAACTCTTTACTTAATATTTTTTGGGCTAAACTTTTTATTCCTTTTACTTTCTGTCTACTTAGACCACAGCTTTTAAGTTGAATAGTAGATAACTTGCTTACTGTTTTTGCATTAATTTTATTTTTACATTTTTTCTTAAATTTTAAAAAAACTGAATTAGCAGCAGCTACACTAATTTGTTGTCCAATTATACTTTTGCAGAGAGAGAAGAAGACATCTTTTCTTGAAGTTAACACTGTCTCTGAAGGAGATTTATATTTTTTAATCAAAGAAGACATAGTTTTATCTTTTTGAGATAAATATTTTTTTGCTTTATTCCAATATAATGGAGTTTTACTCATGACGTGAAACAGATAACTTTTTTTTCAAATACATCTCTCTTCTAAATATAATAATAGATGACACAATAACCAATAAAGCACCTACTAAAGTTTTAGAAGTTGGTATTTCATTCCAAATAAAGTATCCAAAAATTATTGCAAATACTAATCCAAGATATTTTAAAGGAGAAACTAAACTTACTTCTGAATATTTGTAAGATTGTGATAACCATAAATTAGCAAGACCACCTAATATACCAACCATTGATAACAAAAATAAATCTACTAAACTTGGTAAGATCCATCCCTGATAAAAAGATAAAAAACTTAGAAGCATTATCGAGAATGAAAAGAAAAAACTAATTAACCAAGCAGGCTCGGTTGATGATAATTTTCTTATAGCAATAGCAACGTAAGATAGACCTAAGCAAAAAATTATTGGATAAATATAATATAAATTTAACGAGCTAAAACCTGGTTCAGTTATGAAAATTATACCAACAAATCCAACTAAGACCGCTAACCATCGAAAAATACCAACTTTTTCTTTTAATAAAAAAATTGAAAATATTGTTATGAATATTGGTGCAGCAAAAGAAATACTTACAACTGTTGCTAAAGGTAAATTTCTTAATGCTATAAATATAGAAACCAAAGCAATTAATCCTGCTAAACATCTTTTAAAATGAAGAAATGGTCTCGTTGTTTTGTAAAAATCTAAATATCTATCTTTAGGAATAAGAAATAAAATAGGAATTATTCCACAAAATCCTCTGAAAAATAATACTTGTCCAACGGGATAATCCTCAGACCATTTCACAATAACATCCATAAGTGAAAATGCACATACCGAAATGAACATGTAAAAAAAGCCTAATTGATTTTTTGATAGCATATGATTAACTTTAGATTAATTAAGTTAATTATCAATGGAAATAGCAATTTTAGGATTAGGATGTTTTTGGGGACCAGAAATTAAGTTTAGTAAACTTGATGGAGTTATAAAAACAGAAGTAGGTTATTGTGGAGGTCATAATGCTGAAACAAATTACAAAGAAGTATGCACCGGCACAACAAATCATGCAGAAGTAGTAAAATTAGATTTTGACCCTAAAGTTATATCCTATGAAAAAATTCTTGAATATTTTTTTGAAATTCATGACCCAACAACCTTAAATTCTCAAGGACCAGATTTTGGAACCCAATATAGAAGTGAAATATTTTATTTAAATGATCAGCAAAAAATTATTGCTGAAGAAATGATAGAAAAAGTAAACCTCAAATTATCAGGAAAAGTTGTAACAAAAAGTTCTATAGTCAAAAATTATTGCCCAGCTGAAGAGTATCATCAAAGATATTTGGAAAAAAGATAAAATGTCTTTAGTTGATACTGACTGGTTAGAAAATAATATTGATAAAGTAAAAATTATTGATTGCTCATGGCATATGCCTCAAACTCAAAGAAATGGTTTCGAGGAGTATTGCAATGAACATATCCCAAATGCAATTTTTTTTGATTTAGATAAAAATTCAAAATTAGATACCGATTTACCTCATATGCTTACTGATAGTAAATCTTGGGAAAAAATAATGAACAACATGGGTATAAAAAATAATGATCGAATAGTAGTTTATGATAACTCTGATGTTATTAGCTCTTGTAGATGTTGGTACAATTTAATTTATTATGGACATGATCCTAAACTAGTTCATGTTTTAGATGGTGGATTAAAAAAATGGAAAAAAGAAAATAGATTTACAGATAACAAAAAAGCGATCACTAAAACTTCTAAGTATACATGTAAAGAAAATAAAGAACTTGTTAAAAATAAAAAACAAATAGATGAAAATATTGATTCAGGAAAATTTAATGTTGTTGATGCAAGAAGTAGAGAAAGATTTGAAGGTAAAGTTGCTGAACCAAGGAAAGGTCTTAGAAGTGGTTCAATAAAAAATTCTTTTTGTCTACCTTTTTCTGAATTAATAAATGATGATAATACTTTCATTAGTAAAGACAAAATACTTGAAAAGTTTAAGTCATTTAAATTTGACCATGATAAAAACATTGTATTTTCATGTGGTTCTGGAGTAACCGCAAGTGTTTTGGCACTAGCTTATTCTTTAATAAATGCTAAATATATGCCGACCATTTACGATGGCTCTTGGGCCGAATATGGAAAAATTAACTTATGAAAACATCTACCAAAATAACAAGTATAGTAATTATATTTTTTCTAATAATTGCAACAGTGATTATTGGAAGAACAATGATCGGAAATCATTTCAAAAAAAAATTCAGTAAAAGACCGCCTCCTGGAATAATAGTAACTACTACTCAAGAGAGGGTTTTTGAAAATATTGTGAGTACGTATGGCACTGCAGCTCCAATTCAAACACAATCATTTAAAATTGAAAAATATGAAATATTAAAACCCTTAAATTATAATCAAAAAGTTAAAAAAGGTGATGTAATTGCTGAACTTAAAAATCGAAAAGTTATTGCACAATTTGATGGAGTTATTGGAAAAAGAGAATTTTCAGAAGATATAGAGGTTTCAAAATCTTCAATATTAATAAATCTTGAAGATACTAGCTCAATATATTGTGATGTAGATATACCTGAAATTTTTGTACCATTCATTAAGGTTGGTTTACCAGTTGATATTAAATTTTCTGGTTATAAAAATAAAATATATAAAGGCCAAGTTGATTCTTTTGCTAGCAGGATAAGTGAAGATACAAGAGCTTTGGCAACTAGAATTAAAATGGATAATGCATCTGGTGAAATATTGCCTGGTTCATTTTTAGAAATATCTATTAAATATGACGTAAGAAATGGCTTAAGTGCTCCAGATACGAGCACAATTGTCGAAGGTGAAAATGTTTTTATTTATAAAGTAGATGAAAAAAATAAAGTAATGAAAACAAAGGTAACCATTGGTGATAGATATTTAGGCTTTGTAGAAATATTAGATGGATTAAATAATGGAGATAAAATTGTTGCAGAAGGAACAAAAAAAGTAAGACCAAATTTAACAATCAGACCTATAGAAAAAGGTGCTAAAAAACAGCAAGGAAATTCAAGCTGGGGTAAAAAAGATAAATCAAAAAAAGCTGAAGAAAAAAAAGGTAAATTTGATTGGTTGAAAAATATTTTTAAAAAATCAGATAAAGAGAAAAAATAATTAAATGTATATAACTGAAGTTAGCATTAAACGACCTGTTGTTGCTTGGGTTATGTCTTTGATATTAATAATTTTTGGTATTTTTGTTTTTTTAGAATTGCCAGTACGAGAACTTCCAGATGGTATACAGCCTCCAGTAGTTCAAGTTCAAACCGATTATAAATCGGCTTCTGCTGAAATCGTTGATGAAGAAATAACTCAAAAATTAGAGGATGTAATTGGAGGCGCTGAAGGTATCAAAAATATTGACTCAAGTTCTCTCAATGGAAGAAGTAGGATAAATATTCAATTCAACACAGACATTGATTTAGATGATGCAGCTAATGATATTAGGGAAAGAGTTGCAAGAGTTGTAGATAATTTACCAAGTGAGTCAAACCCTCCACAAATTTTAAAACAGGCAGCAGGTTTTACAACTACAATGTGGGTAGCATTATCATCTCCAACCTGGAATGATCTAGATCTCGGTGATTATGCTGAAAGATATCTAATAGATGCATTTTCAAGCGTACCAAACGTAGGTCGAATTTTAGTTGGTGGATTAAGAGAGCTTAGTGTTAGAGTTTGGATAGATCCAATAAAATTAGCTGCAAACGATCTTACAATTCAAGAAGTTGAAAGAGCTCTTAGAAATGAGAATATAAATCTTCCAGCTGGAACCTTAGAAGCTAATAACAAAGACTTAACTTTAAACATTGATAAATCCTATTCTAATATTGATACTATTAAACAATTGCCAATTAAGAAAAATAAAGAAAAAGTTATTATTTTATCTGATGTGGCTAATATAGAGTTTGGACCTGTTTCAGAAAAAACTTTATTCAAAGCTCAAAGAAAAAATGCAGTAAATTTAAAAACTGTAGGAATTGGAATTTATGCAAAAAGTGGTGCATCAACGGTAGAGCTTTCTAAACAAATAAAAACTAAAATTAAAGAACTTAACAAATCCTTGCCTGATGGATTAAAGTTAGAGATAGCATTTAATAGAGCGACCTACATTGGTGCAGCAATTGAAGAAGTATATAAAAGTTTAGTAATTGCATTCGTACTAGTTGTTTTAATTATTTATCTTTTTTTAGGTAATCTAAAAGCTGTAATAGTTCCTGCGGTTGCTTTACCAGTTAGTCTTATTGGATCATTTCTCGGTTTATATATATTTGATCTATCAATTAATATTTTTGTATTACTAAGTTTTATTCTGGCAATTGGTATAATCACTGATGATTCTGTAATCATGACTGATGCGATTTATACAAGAATTGAAAATGGAGAAACACCTTTAGTGGCTGCTTATAAAGGTTCTAAACAAATTACATTTGCAATTATTGCAACGACTTTAATTCTTATAGCAGTATTTTTACCGTTAATTTTTATTAAAGGAATATCAGGAACCTTGTTTAAAGAAACAGCAATAGCCTTATCTTTTTCAATAGTTGTATCTTCTTTTGTGGCATTAACATTATCTCCAATGCTAGGAAGTAAATTTTTAAACAAAAAAGAAAAAATTAATTTCTTTGTAAAAAAATTTAATAATGGATTTAAATCTTTTACAGGATTTTATGTAAACTCCCTCAAATATTGGGTACATAAACAAAAGACTATTTCGATATTTATAATTTTAATTATTGCTGCCTCAGCTTATTTGTTTAGTTTTTCCAAAAAAGAATTAATACCAATTGAAGATAGGGGTGCTTATTTAATTATTGGATCAACTGATGAAGGAAGTTCATTTGAATATACCCAAGAAAAAGCGCAAATAATTGAAGGAAGAATATTAAAATTATTACAGGCAGAAGATAGTCCATATGCAAGACTAATCATGAGAGTTCCTGGTTTTGGAAGATCTGCAACGTCTTATAATAGTTTTATAATTATTGCATTACTTGATGAATGGAAAAATAGAGAAAAAAGTAGTCAAATAATATTAAGAGAAGCTATTGGACAAGTGGTTTCTGTACCTGAAACTTTTGCTTTTCCAATTTCTCCACAATCAATAAGAGTATCTAGTTACAATAAGCCCGTTCAGATGGTGATATATGGATCTAGCTACGAAGAATTAGAAGAAATTCAAAATAGTGTCTTAAGAGAATTAAGAAAAAATAGAAATATGTCTAGAATTGAAAGTGATTATACAAAAAATAAACCTGAGGTTAAATTAATCACTAATAAAAATAGAGCAAATGATTTGGGAGTTTCTACTGAAAATATAGGTAGAACTCTAGAAACTCTTTATGGAGGAAAAAGAGTAACAACTTTTAGTAAAGAAGGAAGAGAATACCCAATTATTTTACAACAATATTTAGCAGACAGAAGAGATAAAGATGGGTTGTCAAAAATTTTTGTTAGATCTGAAACAACTGGTAAACTTGTATCTGTTGCAAGTTTAGTTGAGTTTAAAGAGAAAGGCACTGCTGAAGCACTTCCAAGATACAATCGTCAAAGAGCAGTTACAATTTCTGCTGCGCTTGCAGAAGATTACACTCTAACAGAGGCTATAAAATACCTGGAAGATGTCATGATTAGAGTTGCTCCTCAAAATCAAATCACTTGGAAAGGAAAATCTGAAGAGTTAAAAGAAACAACAAATGAAATATACTTAATTTTTGCTCTTGCTTTGTTAACTGCCTATTTAGTAATGGCAGCAACATTTAACTCTTTTGTTCATCCATTTATTATTATTTTAACAGTTCCACTAGCTGTATTTGGTGGATTAGTATTTATTTTATTTTTAAATAGTTCAGTAAATATTTTCTCTCAAATCGCTTTAATAATACTGATTGGTATATCTACAAAGAATAGTATTTTGATTGTAGACTACACAAACCAGATAAGAACTACCGGTGTTAAAATTCAGGACGCTATAATTAAAGCTTGCCAGCTTAGAATTCGACCAATCATAATGACCTCACTTAGTACAATGATAGCAATGCTTCCATTAGTGATTGGAAATATTGGTCCAGGCGCAGGTGAAGGCTCTAGATTAGCTGTGGGTTCTACAATTTTAGGAGGAATGATTATTTCAACCTTCTTTACTTTATATGTAACTCCAACAATGTATTTAGCTCTTGCAAAGAATACTAAGCGAATTGATGCAGTTGATATTGAATTAAAAAAACAGCTAAATTAAAAAATAATATATTTTGACGTTGATAAAGAATTTTTACATTCTGTTAATTGTTGTTTATAAATATTTGATTGTTTCTCCACTCTTTTGGCTAGATTAATTACTTTTTTATTTTTTTTGTAATTTTTATAGTTACCCCACCCTTCATGATAAGCAATATACTGCTTGAAGGCATCTTTTTTTGAAACTTTTAAAATCTTTTCAGTTTTATTGGTATACCAGCCAATAAAATCAACACTGTCTTTAAATCTTGTTCTTGTTGCATATTTATTTCCAGTTTCTTCCTTGTATTGCTTCCATGTTCCCTTAACTGCTTGTGAATATCCAAAAGAACTTGAAGGTCTTTTGTAAGGTACTACTTTAAATAATTTTTGCCTTGGAGGCTTTGCAAACCTATCAAAACTAGATTCCATCTTAATGATTGCGAGTTGCAAATAAACTGGAGTGCCCCATTTTTTTTCAGTTTTTTTTGCGTGTTTATACCATAAATATTTTTCCTCAAAAATAGAGCAGCTATTTGAGGCGTTTTTAGGAATTGATGAACATGCTGATAGAAAAAAAATGATAAAAAGTATAAAACTTTTTTTTAATAAAAAATTTATCATTAATAATTATAGTTTTATTTATCAAATTATTCTAAAAGATAAATAGATGAGTTATTTAATTTTAGTAAGACACGGACAAAGCGTGTGGAACCTTGAAAAAAAATTTACTGGATGGGTTGATGTAGATTTAACTGAAAATGGAAAATTAGAAGCGAAAAAAGCAGGCCAGTTAATAAAACAACAACAAATTGAAATTAATCTTTATTATTCATCCTTTCAATTAAGAGCAAAAAATACCTTACAAATAATACAAAAAGAATTAGGAGATTTTAAAGATGTAAAGAGTGCTTGGGAATTAAATGAAAGACATTATGGTGCTTTGACTGGATTAAATAAAGATGAAATGAAAGTAAAACTTGGAGAAGAAAAAGTTCATCAATTTAGACGTTCTTGGGATCTTAGACCTGACCCTTTAGATAAAAAAAATCCATATCATCCGCTTAATATTGAAACTTACAAAGAAATCCCTTTAGAAAAAATTCCTGACACTGAGTCACTAAAAGATACATATGAAAGAGTAATAAAATTTTATAGTAAAGAGATAGAACACAAAATAAGTGAAAATATTCTCATTTCTGCTCATGGAAACTCTATTAGAGCTCTTTGCAAACATTTGTTCAATTTAGATGACAATGAGATCTCAAAACTTGAAATTCCTACAGGAAACCCACTTTTAATTGAATTAGAAAACAGCAAAATTTCTAATTGCAAATATCTTGATCAAGAAAGAGCTAAAGATCTTTTAGTTTTTTAAAAATATCCAGATCAGTTAAATGATAAAAGTCTTTTTGGCTTTCATAACCAAATAACTTTTTTTGATCTAATAAATTATTCCAAATTTCCAAAATTGAGTAGTTTTCTATTTTGTTTTTAATAAATAATTTTTTATTAATTATTTGACAACCAATGTAAATAAATTCTTTTTCAGCTCCTTTGTTAATTAAATTATTTTTTAAATTGAAATCTCCATTTAACTTTTTATCAAAACATAATTTTTTATTTGCTAAGAGAAGAATGTTTTCTAATTTTTCAGAAAAATACATTTTTTCCATTTTTAATATCTCGTCTTTATAGTCGTTACTCCAGATTGTATCTGGATTAAAAATTAAAAAATCCTTTTCATTTGTGTCTTTAATCATATTTTGAATACCTCCACCTGTATCTAAAATATGCTCACCATCCTCAATTATTTTGATATCTAGATTGAAATTTTTACTGTTTAAAAAAACTGAAAATTGATCCTTTAAATAAAACGTATTTATTAAAATTTTTTGAATACCGAGTTTTTCGATTAAATTAATACATCTCTCCAGCATGCTTACATCTTTAATCTCTAATAAGGGCTTGGGAGTATGTAAAGTAATCGGATTTAATCTCTTACCAAAACCTGCACACAAAATTAAAGCTGTATTTATTCTCAAAACTCTACCTTATAAATTTTGGAAAATTATTTTTTAATAGCAACATCAAATTATTAAATTCATTTTGCTCTTTAATTCTATGATTAATCATTTCCCAAGCATAGGGAATTAATTTAAGATATTTTTTTTTATTGTCTCTAATAGCTAAACGCATAAAAATACCAATTATTTTTAAATTCCTTAAAACAGATAATATTTCAAAATCTTTTTTAAATTTTTCTAAATCAATTTTTTGATTTGTTTTGACATAAAACTTGAATACTTTCTCTTTTAATTCATAAGGTGTTTTTAATCTTACGTCGTCAATTAGAGATGCTAAATCGTAAGCTCTATTACCAATTAGCGCATCTTGACTATCTATTACTGCAATTTTTTTATTGTGATACATAAAATTTGAAACATGAAAATCTCTATGAACAAATGTATCATTTTTGTAATTTAATTTTGATAATAAATTTTTTACCTCTGATTTAAATTTCTTTTTAAATTTAATACTTTTGAATTTAGATAATTTCTTTGGTGCATACCAGTCACAAAAAAGTTTAGTTTCATTAAACAAAATTTTGTTTTTATATTCTTGAACTTTATAAAATTTGTTTTTAAAATTTTTTACTTTTTTATCTTTTATTAATTGTATTTTATTTAAAATTTTTATTATCTTTTTAAAAATGACATATTTATTATTCTTTTTGTTTTTTAAAATTTGAAACAAAGTTTGATCTCCAAAGTCATTTATTTCTATATAATTATTAATGTAATTTTCACTTAATAGAATTGGTGCTAAAATTTTATTTTTAATTAAAATTTTATTTATCGCATCGTAAATTAAAAGATTTTTTAACTTTTCTTTCCTGGATACTACAATAATAGATTTATTTTTTCTGTTTCTATAAAATTCTCTAAAAGACGCGTCACCTTTTATTTTTTTCAATTTTGCTGAGCTTTTCATCAAAATAAGTTTTAATTTAAATTTTTATATTTACAGTCCTATCATTTAATTTATTTAAATAATTAAATGTTAAAGTTATAAATTTTATATCTTGTTTATCAGCAATCAATTGTGGCCATTCTATAAGTGTAATTAATTTATTATCTTTTTCAAAAATATCTAAATTATTGATATCTTCTTTCCTATTAATTCTAAATAAATCATAATGTTTTATTCTTGTATCTTTCACCTGATACTCATTTAATAAACTAAAAGTAGGGCTTGTAATTTCTGTTTGTGTTAAATTATTTATTTTTTGATACTGATTTATAAAATATTTAACAAAGGTTGTTTTACCAACGCCCATCTCTCCATATAAAAAAACAAACTCGCCGCCTTTAAGATATTTTGTAAATTCTTTAGCTAATTCTTTGGTTAACTTCTCTGAAGTAATATCGATTGTGCTATCTTTAATAGCGATAGGCATCTGGTTTGAAAGGACCTTCTGTTCCAACGCTTATATAGTCTGCTTGCTCTTTTGATAATTTTGTTAGTTTTGCTCCAACCTTTTTTAAATGCAGAGTTGCTACTTTTTCATCTAAATGTTTTGGAAGTACGTAAACTTTATTTTCATAATTTTTATGATTGTGCCAAAGTTCTATTTGAGCAATTACTTGATTAGTAAATGATGCACTCATTACAAAACTTGGATGTCCTGTTGCACAACCAAGATTAACTAATCTTCCTTCAGCTAAAAGAATAATTCTTTTAGCACTTGGCAGCTCTATTTCATGCACTTGAGGTTTTACTTCAGTCCACTTATAATTTCTAAGAGCTTCAACTTGTATTTCATTATCAAAGTGACCAATATTACATAAGATAGCTCTGTCCTTCATATCTCTCATATGATCTGCAGTAACAATGTCTTTATTACCTGTTGCTGTTACAACGATATCCGCTCTACTTATAGCCTCCTCCATTAATACTACTTCATAACCTTCCATTGCAGCTTGAAGAGCACATATTGGATCTGCTTCTGTAACTAAAACTCTAGCTCCACTTTGTCTCAAAGATGCAGCGCTTCCTTTTCCAACGTCTCCAAAACCAGCAACAATAGCAATTTTTCCAGACATCATTACATCAGTAGCTCTTCTGATGCCGTCTACTAAACTTTCTCTACATCCATATAAATTATCAAATTTTGATTTTGTGACAGAGTCATTCACGTTTATTGCTGGAACTAAAAGCGATTTATCTTTTTCCATTTTATTTAATGCTTTAATCCCAGTGGTAGTCTCTTCTGAAACACCTTTAATATCTTTCATTAAATCTTTATATTCATTGTGCATGATAGCTGTTAAATCACCACCGTCATCTAATAACATGTTAGGTTTCCAATCAGGTTTTCCAACTATAGTTTGTTTAATGCACCATAAATATTCCTCTTCTGTTTCACCTTTCCAAGCATAAACAGGGATCCCAGCCTTTGCAATTGCAGCAGCTGCATGATCTTGAGTTGAAAAAATATTACAAGATGACCAACGAACTTCGGCACCTAAGGCAACTAAAGTTTCAATTAGTACACCCGTTTGAATTGTCATATGAAGGCATCCTATAATCCTTGCACCCTTTAATGGTTTTTCTTTAGAATACTCTTCTCTTAAAGCCATTAAACCAGGCATTTCACTTTCAGCTATTGATATTTCTTTTCTACCAAATTCAGCTTGATTAATGTCTTTTACTTTATAATCTTCCATGCCAAGTTTTATACAGCTAAGTATTTATTTATCAAGAAATGATTAAACATTGGGAAATCTTATCTCTATAATTGCTCCTTTTTTATCAATACGATTAGATGCTACAATTTCACCATCGTGGAGTTCAACCAAGTTTTTTACTATATTTAAACCTAAGCCTGAGTGTTCTCCAAATTTTTCAGGTCTATTACTATAAAATCTTTTAAATATTCTTGATGTGTCTTTTTCTTTAAATCCTTGTCCTTCATCAAGAATTTTGATTGATATTTGATTTTTTTCATTAACAGAAACATCAACAAAAACATTAGCACCGTCTTTACTAAATGATATTGAATTGTCTAATAAATTTGCAATGATTTGTTCAATTCTATTTTCTATACCATTTATAAAATATTTATCTTTTCCATCATTTTTGTATTCAATTTTAATTCCTTTTTTTACTTGATGAATATTATTATAATCATCAACAACAGATTGAATGATAGGTTCAATATCAATTTTTTTCATTTTTTCTTTACTTAAGGCAACTTCATCCTTTAACATTTGTGAATAATCAGTAATCAATCTTTCTATTCTTTGTACGTCGTGACTAAGTATATTTAATAATCTATTTCTTTGTTCGTTATCATTTGTATCTTGTAAAATTTCTGATGCACTTTTTAAAGATGCTAATGGATTTCTAATTTCATGAACTAAATCTGTCGAAAAGTTTTCTGCATGAGTAACTCTATTTTGAAGCTCATTTGTCATATCCTCTAAAGAATTTGACAAAAGTCCCAATTCGTCATTTCTTTTTTTAAGATTTTCTATACCTGGTTTAGTTTGACTTTTTTCTTTAATACGAATTGTATATCCAACGAGATTCTGTATTGGTTTAATAAAATATCTGCTTAACACAAAAGAAAAAATTAATATTACAAATCCTACTGATATAGCTGTTCTTATTACAAATGCTTTTCTCTCATCTATTGCTGTCTTTATTTCATTAGCGTTTTCTGTAATAGCTACATAACCAAGATTAATTTCATTCTTTGTTACATTCTTGATTGTTGTAACATTAAATTGATTAAAATCTTCTTGCGTAAATGTGTAAGGAGCTCCTAAATTTTCAGAACTAGAATAATTTTTTAATATATCTTTGAATGAAACAGGTTTTTTTTCATCAATTTTTATATTTTTTTCCTCAATAGTTTTTTCTATTTCCTCATTATCTAAACTTTCAAATTCAATTCTATCAAGCCTTGTAGAGAATGATCTTGGATCAAGATCTAAAGTATCAGTGTCACCAATAAGGTTAAGTTGATCATCAAAAAATATTACTCTATCTAAATTTTGAAAAATAAACCTTGTAGAAAATAAAAATCTTCTAATATCGTCAGATTGGAATTTTACATCTAGCCTTAAAATATTATCAATGGTGTTGTTAATGATGTTTGTGTGATTTTGAGATTTTTTTTTTATTAAACTTGGCTGAATATTATTTAGATATATGAATGTAAATAGTCCAATAATTGTAAAAATTACAAAATTTATAAATAAAAATTTTTTTAATATAGAGAGAGTTTTTAAGTATTTACTAAACATTAGCTAACATTCCATCTATATCCACTACCATACCTAGTTTCAATAGCTGAAAAATCAGGATCTACTTTTTTAAATTTTTTTCTAATTCGTTTTACGTGACTATCAATAGTTCTATCTTCAATATCTGTATCCTCTCGGTAAGCTATATCCATAAGCTGAGCTCTTTCTTTAATTATACCGGGCCTCTTTGCTAATTCTTTAACAATTAAAAACTCAGTTGTCGTCAATTTATCAGGCAACTGTTTTCCATTCCATTCACACTCGAGTTGTGATGGATCTAATTTTAATCTTCCATGAGATATCAGGCTTTTATTTTCCTCGAGAATATTATTTGAATCTTTTTTTCTTAACTGCACTCTAATTCTTTCAATCAAGACTTTTATGGAAAAACCTCCTGATTTTTTTACAAAATCATCTGCGCCCAGCTTTAAACCTAACAACTCATCAATTTCATCATCTTTAGATGTTAAAAAAATTACTGGTAAGGAAGTTTTTTTTCTAAGTTTTTTTAGTAATTCTTCTCCATCCATCTTAGGCATCTTTATATCTATGACTGCTAAGTCAGGTGGCATTCTGGTTAAACCGATTAATGCACTTTCACCATCAATGTATGTTTGAACTTTAAAACCCTCTTTCTCCAATGCGATACTCAAACTTGTTAAAATATTTCTATCATCATCAATTAAAGCTATTGTTTGTTTTTGCATAAAGTAATTTAAAAATACTAAATTGTCCTAATTTGGGCAATGTTATAAATTTAATGTAACATACCCCAATTATCTCCAACATTAATATCAACTGTTAAAGGAGTTGAAAAAGAATGATAATCACTCTGAGCTACACTGGTCATTTCTTTCTCAATTAATTTAATCATTACTTTTTCATCTTTTTTTGGAATTTCAAAAATTAATTCATCATGAATTTGCAAGAGCATTTTTGAATTAGAATTTTTTTCCTCTGATAATTTCTTATCTAATCTTATCATAGCTAATCTCATTACTTCAGATGCAGAACCTTGAATAGGAGCATTAATCGCAGCACGTTCTTGAAAATTTCTGATATTAAAGTTTTTGTCATTTATTCCATTAAAGTGAGATCTTCGTCCAAAAATATTGTTAACATATCCACTTTTCCTACAAAATTTAATTGTATTATCCATGTAAACTTTAATTTCTGGAAACTTAGCAAAATATGAATTCAAAAATTCCTCTGCCTCATAGTTAGAAACATTTATTTGCTTAGCTAATCCATATTGCGAAATTCCATAAATAATTCCAAAATTAATAGCCTTAGCCTTTCGTCTGTGATCTTGATTAACTTTTTTGATATCAATATTAAATATTTGGCTAGCTGTTAAAGAGTGAATATCTTCTTTATTTTTAAAAGCTTTTTTCAGTTCTTTTACATCTGCCAGGTCTGCTAAAATTCTCATCTCAATCTGATTGTAATCCGCAGAAATTAATAGGTGCCCTTTTTTTGCAGTGAAAGCTTTTCTTATATCTTTTCCATCTTCTGATTTAATTGGTATGTTTTGTAAGTTGGGATCACTAGATGCTAGTCTTCCAGTCGTTGTTGCAGCCAGCAAAAACGACGTATGAACTCTTTTTGTATTTGGGTTTAAATGTTCAGGTAAAGCATCTGAATAAGTATTTTTTAATTTTGAAACTTGTCTCCAGTCTAAAATTAATTTTGGAAACTCATGACCTTTAAAAGCTAAATCCTCTAAAACACTTGCACTTGTTGCAAAACTTCCTTTTTTAGTTTTCTTTAAACCAGCTATTTTCAAGTCATTATAAATTATTTCACCTAATTGCTTTGGGGATGCGATATTGAACTCTTTTTTAGAAATTTTAAATACTTCTTTTTCAAGTTTTTGGATTTTTTTTTCAAATTTAGATGAAAGAAATTTTAAAAACTTACTGTCAATTTCAACTCCTTCTATTTCCATAAATGCAAGAATTTTAATTAATGGCTTTTCAAAAATTTCATAAATATTGATCATTTTCTCTGATTTTAAATTTTTGACAAATTTCTTGTATAATCTAAAAGTAACATCAGCATCTTCAGCAGCGTAATCTTTTGCTTTATCTAATTCTACTTCACTAAAATTAATTTCTTTCTTACCTGTGCCTACCATCTCTTTAAAAGAAATAGTTTTATGTCCCAAATGAATTTCTGATAAAGTATCCATATTATGTCTATTTTTTCCAGCATCTAAGACATAGGACATCAGCATTGTATCTTCCATTGAAGAAAGTGTTATTCCACACTTATAAAATACGATAAAATCAAATTTTATATTTTGACCTATTTTTTTAATACTAGGATCTTCTAATATTTTTTTTAATTTTTTAATTACCGCTTCTTTTTTAAGACACTTGGGTGACTTATGACCAACTGGTATGTAACATGCTTTTCCAATTTTAGAGCAAAGAGAAATACCTACTAGATCTGCTTGGTGAGGATCTAATGAGGTTGTTTCCGTATCAACAGCAACTTCACCAACTTCTTCTGCCTCCTCTATCCATTTATCAATTTCATCTAAGCTATTAATTAAGTAATAATTTTTACTATTTATCGTTTGTTGTTTTTCTAGATTTTGAGTTTCAATCTTATTACTTTCTAGTTCAGGTTCTCCATAAGCAGAAATTGCAGAACTTAACAACCTGTTAAATTCCATTTCTCTTAAAAATTTATATAATTTATCTTTATCTATATTTTGCAGTTTAAATTCACTTAACTCTCTATTAACAGGAGAGTTATGATCTAGTGTTACAAGTTTTTTACTTATTAATGCTTTATCCTTATTTTCTATTAATGTTTCTCTTCTTTTATTTTGCTTAATCTCATTAGCAGATTTAAGTAAATTTTCTAAAGTGCCATATTTGTTAATTAGCTCTGCAGCTGTCTTAACACCTATACCTGGAACACCAGGAACATTATCACTACTATCTCCTGCTAAAGATTGCACATCAATAACTTTTGAAGCATCTACTCCAAATTTTTTTAAGACATCATCGTCAGTTATAAATTTGTTTTTCATGGGGTCAAAAATTCGAACCCCTTTTTTGTAAAGCTGCATTAAATCTTTATCTGATGAAACAATTGTAACCTTTGCACCCTTTTTAAGAATTTGATCAACATATGTAGCTATTAAATCATCTGCTTCGTAATTAGGAAGATCCACAGATGGCAAATTAAATGCCAGGACTGATTTTCTTATATATTCAAATTGTGGAGCTAAATCGTCAGGCGCCTCAGATCTATTAGCTTTGTAATCACTATAAATTTCATTTCTAAAAGTTTTTCTTGCTGAGTCAAATATTACTGCAAAATGTGTTGGTTTTTGTAAGTTTTGATCAGATTTTGAGTCCTCTAATAATTTAAATAACATACTGCAAAAACCACTTACAGCACCTGTTGGAAGTCCATCGCTTTTTCTACTCAATGGAGGTAAAGCATAATAAGCTCTAAAGATATAACCAGAGCCATCAATCAAATAAAAATGATCTGTTTTTTGAATTTTATTCATTAAGTATTATTAAATATTACAATGCTAACATAATCTGTATATAAAAAAATTTACTTTCAATTATTATAACAATTAGAAGTAGATTATTTTTTATATTTTGAGTATTATTTAATAATGGAATTAACAAAAAATCTCACGCAAGCTAAACTATTTAAATCTCTGGTTGTTATTGTTCTTGGTTCGATAGCACTAACAATATCAGCAAAGATCAAAATTCCTTTCTATCCAGTTCCTATGACTATGCAAACATTTGTTGTATTATTTTTAGGAATAAGTTTAGGGCATAAAATTGCTCTTGCTACAGTTGGTCTGTATTTAATTGAGGGAATTGCAGGACTTCCTGTATTTTCAAATTCCCCTGAAAAAGGTATTGGATTAGTTTACTTTACGGGACCGACTATGGGTTACTTAATTGGTTTTTTAACAGCTGGTTACTTAGCTTCTAAAATAAAGATTAATGATAATTTTTTTCTTGTTTTATTTAAACTAATTATCGCAACTTCGACAATCTATATTTTGGGTCTAATTTGGCTTGGAACATTGATTGGATGGGATAAACCAATTTTTGCTTTAGGTGCAAAACCATTCTTATTAGCTGAGATATTTAAAATTATACTCTTAGCTCTTTTGACTAAGCAAATAATTAAAATTAGAAAATTTATCTAGGTGATCTTTTAGAAAGAATTCTTTGAAGAGTTCTTCTGTGCATTTTAAGCCTTCTGGCTGTTTCTGAAACATTCCTATTACACAGCTCGAAAACTCTATGTATATGTTCCCACTTAACTCTGTCAGCTGACATCGGGTTTTCTGGTGGTGCAGCTTTTTTTGAAGGATCTGCCAATAATGCTTTCTCTACATCTTCTGCATCAGCAGGTTTAGCTAAATAATCTATAGCACCTTCCTTGATCGCAGCTACCGCTGTTGGAATATTTCCATAACCAGTTAACATGATGATCCTACTATCACTATTTGTAGACTGAATTTCTTTTACGACCTCAAGTCCATTACCATCTGTAAGCCTTAAGTCCACAACAGCAAAACCTGGTTTCTTAGTTTTTACAGATTCAACTCCTTTTTGTACACTCTCAGCTTGAAAAACCTCAAATCCTTTTTTTTCCATCGCCCTTGCTAAACGCTCACGAAAAGGATTATCGTCATCCACGATTAATAATGACTTATTTTCAAAATCGCTAAGATTCTGTAGTTTTGCTTCATCTTTCATGGTTCTCATATGGGGTCTCTTCAAGATATTACAATATATGAATTTTATGCATTTCAGGCTTGAATTATTTACTTTACTTTGGTGCTGCTTACTTTTATATGCGAAAAAATATTAAAGTTTTTATAAAAAAGACTTTTTTTTATTAAATTTTTTTTGGAGGCATTTAAAATGCAAAAATTTAAATCAGTTGAAGAATTAGTAAGTCAACTGAAACCTGAAAAACCAGTCTACTGTATAAGAAAAAATTCCATAAAATCTGCTGTTAGATTTTTCTTAAACAAATTTCCAGGTAAAGTTTTATATGCAGTTAAAACCAATCCACACCCTGAGATAATCAAAACAATCATAGAAAGTGGAGTTGAACAATTTGATGTTGCATCAATTGAGGAAATTAAAAATATAAAAACTTTTAGTAATACAGCTAAATGCTCTTTTATGCATACTGTTAAAAGCAGAGAAAGTATAAAAGAGGCATATTTTGATTATGGTGTAAAAACTTTTTCTTTAGATACTAAAGATGAACTAATTAAAATAATTGAAAGTACAAATAATGCTAAAGATTTAGAATTATTTGTAAGAGTTGCTGTTTCAAATGAACATGCAGAAATTGATTTATCAAAAAAATTTGGTGCATTAACATCAGAAGCAATTGGTTTGTTAAGACTTGTAAAACAGCATGCTAAAAAGATTGGTTTAAGTTTTCATGTTGGCTCACAATGTATGCATCCAATTTCTTATTCAAAAGGTATTAGTGAAATTGGAAATATAATTAAAAAAACAAAAATTATTCCAGATTATATTAATTTAGGTGGGGGTTTTCCTACAATCTATCCTGACTTAATTCCACAATCTTTAGATAATTATTTTAATGAAATAAATAAGAGTTTAGAAAATTTAAAACTTGAAAAACTTCCAGAAATTATTTGTGAACCTGGTAGAGCTATAGTTGCTGAAAGTGGTTCAACAGTTGTGAGGGTTAATTTAAGAAAAAAACAAAAGCTTTATATAAATGATGGTACCTATGGAACTCTTTTTGATGCAGGTACGCCAAATATTGTATTTCCATCTAGGATGATTAAAGAAAATTCTAATAAAATAATTTCAAAAAAATTAACTGCTTTTGATTTTTTTGGACCAACGTGTGATAGCATGGATTATATGAAAGGTCCTTTTTTGCTTCCAAATAATATAAAAGAAAATGATTATATTGAACTTGGTCAACTTGGGGCATACGGATTGACATTTAGAACTCAGTTTAATGGCTATTACTCAAATGAAATTTACGAAGTTGAAGATAATCCAATAATGACAATGTATGATAAAGACATTAATAAAGCCAACATGGTAGCTTAATGTCGAGTCAAAAAAATCCAGGTCATAACAGTAAAAGAGATTTCTTAAAAAATCCTGTTGAGCACATCGATATAACTTCATTCGACTCTAGAAAAATTATATCCTCAATGAAAAAAATGTCATTTGTTTCTAGAGAAACAGCAAATGCTGCTAATATTTATAACGAGATGCTTAAAGATAAAGATTGTACAATATTCCTTACCTTAGCAGGCTCTACTTCGGCAGCTGGGTGTATGAATATTTATAAAGATTTAGTTAAATATAATATGGTGGATGCGATTGTTGCAACAGGTGCTTCTATAGTAGATATGGATTTTTTTGAAGCTCTTGGTTTTAAACATTATCAAGGTTCACAATTTCAAGATGATACTGAGCTAAGGGACAACTATATAGATAGAATTTACGATACCTACATAGATGAAGAAGAGCTTCAAATGTGTGATAAAATTATATGTGAAATCGCTAATAGCCTAGAGGCGAGAAGCTATACTTCAAGAGAGTTCATTTATGAAATGGGAAAATATTTAAAAAATAACTCAAAGAAAAAAGACTCTTTAATTGAAACCGCTTTTGACAATAATGTTCCTATTTTCTGCCCTGCTTTTACTGACTCGAGTGCAGGATTCGGATTAGTTATGCATCAAGAACAAAATCCAAAAAAACATATGACAATAGACTCAGTTAGAGAATTTAGAGAACTAACAGAAATTAAAATCAAATCTAAAGGTTCTGGATTGTTCATGATTGGTGGTGGTGTGCCTAAAAACTTTATTCAAGATACTGTTATTTGTGCTGAATTATTAGGAAAAGATGTAGACATGCATAAATATGCTGTTCAAATTACTGTTGCTGATAGTAGAGACGGTGCATGTAGCAGCTCCACATTAAAAGAAGCAAGTTCATGGGGAAAAGTAGATATTACAAAAGAACAGATGGTGTTTGCGGAGGCAACTAGTGTTTTACCATTGATAGCAAGTGATGCTTACCATAAGGGTGAGTGGAAAAACAGAGAAAGAAAAAACTTTACAAAAATTTTTGAATAAAATTGAAATATCTATCAAATAAAAACGGGTTTTTAGGAATTGATAATAAATTTAGCTTTAAAGAAAAAGCTGTGATTGTTCCATTTGGATTAGAAAAAACAGTCAGTTATGGGGGAGGAACAAGAAATGGACCTAAAGAAATCATAAAAGCATCTCATCAAGTTGAGCTATACGATGAAGAACTTAATTGTGAACCTTATAAAAAAATAGGTATTAAAACTTTAAAACCATTTAAAATTGATAAAAATATTAAAAAAGCACTTAATAAAATCTCAAATATTAATAAAGAAATTTTAAATAAAAAGCTTTTCCCAATGACTTTAGGTGGAGAGCATTCAATAACTCCTGGGTGTATTGTTCCTTTTACTAAAAAATATAAAAATATTTGCCTCTTACATTTTGATGCCCATGCAGATTTACGTCAAAGCTATAATGGAGAAAAATTTTCACATGCCTCAGCAATTAGAAGATGTCTAGATTATAAAAATGTTTCTTTAATTTCATTTGGCATAAGAAATATCTCAGAAAGTGAAATACCATATTTAAAAAAAAATTCTTCAAGAATAAATATTTTTTGGGCAAAAGATAAAAAAAAATGGAATTTGTCTAAATTTAAAAAACTGATTAAAAACAAAACTGTTTATCTAACATTCGATGTAGATGGACTAGATTCAAGTATTATGCCTGCGACTGGTACACCTGAACCAGGAGGACTTTTGTGGGACGAAACATTAGATATAATAAGAATTGCAGCTAAAAACTCGAAAATTGTTGGTGCAGATATTAATGAACTATCTCCAATTAAAGGATTTAATTCCTATAATTTTCTTGTTGCGAAATTGGCTTATAAAATTTTGTCTTATAAATTTTTATATTAAACTTTAATTGGTTTAATAAATTCCAATAACATTCTGAATGGTATCAACATTATAATAGCAACTAAAATTTTTACTGCTAAATCTCCAAGAGATAAAGTAACCCAAGGTACCCCTGTCGCATAAAATGATATTGAGAAAAATAAAAATGTGTCGACTGTTGATCCAATCAAAGATGAAGTAAGTGGTGCAACAAACCACTCTTTTTTTCTTAATCGATCAAAAATTTGAATATCTAACAATTGAGCAGTAATAAAAGCTACCCCTGATCCAATTGCAATTCTTACAGAAATTAAATCTGCAAAATCAGTTGAGAATAACAATGTAAATATAATTCCTATTAAGAAGCCCAAATATACAATTTGCCTTGCTAATAATTTTCCATACGACCTATTTGCTAAATCTGTTATTAAAAAAGCTATTGGGTAACTAAAAGCTCCATAAGTTAAAATCTCATTTAATCCAAAATAATTGATTGGAAACTGAACTAAATAATTAGAAGATAGTACAACAACTCCCATCATTATTGACAGAATGATAAATAATTTGTTCATTAAGCTGATTTAGCTACAGGTTTCTTTTTAAAAGGGGATTTAATTAAAACTACTTTTTTTAACTTTTTTAATCTAGGAGATAAATTTTTATTTTTTACAGTTTTTAAAAATTCATCAAAACTACCTTTTTTGTCAACTGACCTTACGCCTGAGTTACTTACAGTAAGTTTTAAACTTCTTCCGGTAAGCTCACTTGTAAATTTAACTTTTTTTAGGTTGGGTAAAAATCTTCTTTTAGTCTTATTGTTAGCATGACTAACATTATGACCTTTCATTGGAATTTTACCGGTAAGTTCGCATTTTTTTGACATAATAACAGTGCCTATATAAGGGGAGATATTGAAGGCGTCAAGTTTAATACATTTAAGAAACAGTTTTATTTCCAACAATTTCTGTAAAATTTTTAACACCATCTCTTATTAGTAATTCTTTTAGGTCTTTTTTAATCATACCAGCAATATTGGGTCCTTGAAATACCATGCCGGTATACAACTGAACATAGTCTGCTCCTAATAAAAACTTATCATAAGCTGCTTTACCTGAGTCAACGCCGCCTACTCCAATTATTTTAATTTTACCTTTAATTAAATTGTAGAACTTACTTATTAAAAGATTTGATTTTTTTTCAATAGGTTTTCCAGATAAACCACCTTTTTGATGTCTCTGTATATTTTGAAGTGTTTCCCGAGAAGCTTCAGAAGTATTTGAAATTATTATTGCACTTATTTCATTTTCTAAAAGTATTTCTGAAATTAATTCAATTTGATTTTCACTAATATCTGGTGAAATCTTTACTGCTATAGGGATTTCAGTTTTTAATTGTTTTTTTTTCTCTGAGACAGATTTTAATAACTCTTTTAATTTATTCTCTTCATGAAAATTTCTAAGATTTTCAGTATTTGGTGAAGAAATATTAATTGTAATATAATCTGCAACTTCAGAAAATTTTTCTAATCCAATTAAATAATCATTCAATCTATCATTAGAATCTTTATTTGGACCTACATTTACACCTAGTATACCTAGTTTTTTATTAAATTTTATTCTGTTTAATATTGTATCTGATCCATGGTTATTGAAACCTAACCTATTAATTAATGCTTGATCTTCTACCAATCTAAATACTCTTGGTTTTTCATTTCCATATTGTTTTAATGGTGTAACCGTACCTACTTCAACAAATCCAAAACCCAATTTAAATAAAGGGTTGTATACCTCAGCATTTTTATCAAAACCTGCCGCAATTCCTATAGGGTTATCAAGATGTTGATTAAATAATTTAGTTTTTAAAACAGGATCATTTTTATTTTCATCAAATATATTTGAAACTAAATTGAGTTTAAGTGATTGAATTGCTAAAAAATGTGCTCTTTCAGGATCTATTTTAAATATTAATGATCTTAAATTTGAATACATTATTTCAATTTACTAATTATCAACTCTTTTGTTTCGTTAACACCAAAAAAACTTATAAAAAAACCCATTCTAGGTCCATTTTCATCTCCAAATACCACTTCATAAATTAATTTAAACCAATCTCTTAAGTTTTCTGAATACCCATTTTCTTTACCTGTTGAATATATTAATGTTTGTATATCCTCAGGAGACATCTGGTCATTACATTGTTCTAAAGTTTTAACTAAAGCTTGTAGAGCTAATTTTTCATTTTCAGATGGATTTTTATATTTTTTTTGAGCCTTAATAACATCATTAAAATACTTGATTGCATAACCAACTAGTCCATCAAAAATTGGAAAGTTTTTTTCATGAATATTAGATTTATATTTTTTAACAAACTTCCATAATAAATCTTTGTTATCAGCATTGCTTGTCTCAACTAAATTCAACAACATAGAAAAAGACATAATCATTTCTTCTTTTGGAATATTGCCATTATGAACATGCCAAACAGGATTCATTACCAATTGTTGTTCTGTTTGTTTTTTTGATTTTTCAATATTATCAAGGTACTCATCTACAGCTTTTGGCACTATTTCATTATAAAGTTTTTTTGCTCTTTTTGGATTTTGATACATGTATAAGGATAAGCTTTCAGGTGAGGCATATTTTAACCACTGGTCGATGGTAATACCATTTCCTTTAGATTTTGAAATTTTTTCACCCTTTTCATCAAGAAATAATTCATAAGCAAATCCAGATGGATGTTTTTTACCAATTAAATTTATAATTTTAGTTGATAAAATTGCACTCTCAATAAGGTCTTTCCCATACATTTCAAAATCTATATCTAGAGCATACCATCTCATTGCCCAATCAACTTTCCATTGTAATTTACAATTTCCATCCAAAATACTAGATTCTAATTTTTTACCCTTATTATCAAAAATTATTTTAGAATTTTTTTTATCAATTTCTATAACTGGAATTTCGAGAACATGACCTGTATCTGGACAAATAGGTAAAAAAGGACAGTAAGTTTTTTGACGTTCTTTACCTAAAGTTGGAAGTATAATATTCATTATACCATCATAATTTTCTAAAATAATTTTTAAAGTTGGGTTGAAAAAACCACCTTTGTATAAAGATGTTGAGCTTTTAAAGCTGTATTTAAAATTAAAACTATTTAAAAAATCTTTTAACATTTCATTATTATGTTCTCCAAAACTTGCAAATTTTTCAAATGGATCTGGAACTTGTGTTAATGGTTTATGTAGATTTTTATTTAGCAATTCCTGGTTAGGAACATTATCAGGAACTTTTCTTAGACCATCCATATCATCAGAGAAAGTAATTATTTCTGCTGGTAAATCTGTAAGTTGCTTTAAAGCATTAACCATCATTGAGGTCCTTGCAACTTCTCCAAATGTTCCAATATGAGGAAGTCCACTTGGGCCATATCCTGTTTGAAGAGTAATTTTACCTTTTTTATCAATAAATGATTTTCTCTCACGAAGCATTTTTTTTGCTTCAACGAAAGGCCAAGCACTTGTTTTGTCTAAAATTTCTTTTTTAATCACGAATATATCTTTTATAAAAATCTTAAATTGGCGATTTTATTAATTCTTATAGAGTTGAAATTTATTTACCATAAAATAATGTTCTTTCAAAATGTCTAATTATAAAACTGTTTTTTTTACACTAGGAATTTTGCAAATAATTTTAGGGATCTCAATGTTCATCCCTATAATTGCTCAATTTATTTATTCAGAAATAGATTCATCATTTTTTGGTGCATCTATTGTTACTATAATTTTTGGATCATTATTTTTTCTTTCAAATCTAGACCACAACAAAAAATTAAATTTGCAACAAGCATTTTTATTAACTGCCTTGTCATGGTTAAGTATTGCTATTTTTGGATCTTTACCATTTATATTTTCGACTATTGAACTTTCAATTACTGATGCTTTTTTTGAGAGTATGTCTGGTATTACAACAACTGGATCAACAATTATTTCTGACTTAGAGAATACACCAAAAGGTATTCTATTATGGAGAGCAATACTTCAATGGTTGGGGGGTATTGGTATAATTGTTATGGCAATTACCCTGATGCCTATAATGAATGTTGGTGGAATGC
The DNA here is from genome assembly GCA_902532645.1 of uncultured Pelagibacteraceae bacterium. Classification (GTDB taxonomy): domain Bacteria; phylum Pseudomonadota; class Alphaproteobacteria; order Pelagibacterales; family Pelagibacteraceae; genus Pelagibacter. The sequence goes on from CACAIU010000003.1 coordinate 39,520, forward strand.
AATTATTTAAAATTTCTAGCAACGACTCATCTGAAAAAATTCTTCCTAAATCAAAAGAAATAGCTTTAAGACTTATTTATATTTATTCAGGCCTAACTGCTCTTTGTGCATTATCATATTGGGTATTTGGAATGGGAAAATTTGATAGTTTAACTCATTCTATGACTACCATAGCTACAGGTGGATTTTCTAATTATAATCAATCTATCGGATATTTTGACAGTGTTCTTATAGAAATATCATCGATGATTTTTATAATTTTAGGAAGTATTCCATTTATTGCATATATTAAATTTATTAGTGGTAATAAAAAAATATTTTTAAACGATATTCAAATCAGAACATTTATTAAGATAATAATTATAAGTATTATTATATTATCAATTTATTTATTATTTAATAATAACGGAAACTTTAGTTTAAGATCTATTTTTTTTAATACGATTTCAATATTGACTGGAACAGGTTATGTAAATGCTGAATTTGATGGTTGGGGAAGCTTTCCTATAACAATATTTCTTGCATTAATGTTTATTGGGGGCTGTGCTGGATCAACTGCTTGTGGAGTCAAAATTTTTAGAATTCAAATTCTATATTTATTTATATTAAATCAATTAAAAAAAATTATATATCCCAAGGGAATATTTGTAATTAAATACGATCAAGGATCTGTTGATGATAAATTTATTGCATCAATAATTTCATTTATTTATTTTTACTTTGTTATTTTTTTTATTTTAGCTGCATTATTATCATTAACTGGTCTTGATTTTATAACTGCTATCTCTGGAGCAGCAACATCAATATCAAATGTTGGTCCAGGTTTAGGTCCTATAATAGGACCTAATGGAGATTTTTCATCTTTGCCCGATATTTCTAAATGGATCTTAACTGTAGGCATGATTTTAGGTAGACTTGAGTTGTTTGCAATATTAGTATTGTTCTTACCATCTTTTTGGAGAAATTAATTATGTCTGAAACAAATAAACAAACATGGCTTGATTCTCTTTCGGTTTATAAAGATATTCGAATGGTAAGAATTCTTTTATTAGGTGCAATAAGTGGTTTCCCCTGGGTATTAATTGCAAGCAGTTTGAGTCTTTGGCTTAAAGAAGAAGGTCTTAGTAGATCAACAATTGGATGGGCAGGTTTAATTTTTGGAGTATACGCTTTCAATTATTTATGGGCTCCCATTATAGATAGAATTCAAATTCCAATACTAACAAAAAAATTAGGCCATAGAAGAGGCTGGATAGTTTTGATGCAATTAATTATTTTGTTAAGTCTTGTTGTTTGGAGTGTGATTAATCCAACTGAAAATTTAGCTTTGTTGATTACTGTAGGTTTAATAATTGCTATTGCGTCCGCAACCCAAGATATAACTGTAGATGCATTAAGAATTGAACAGATAAATGAAAATGAGGGAAAATCAATGGCTGCTGGTGCAGCTATGGCTGTTGTTGGTTGGTGGACAGGTTATAAATTAGGTGGAGTTGTTGCTTTATTCACAGCAGAATTTTTTGAAAACCTAGGGGTAACTGACTACTGGCAGGCTACTTTTTTAATTTTAGGTATTTTAATAATTTTAATGAATATTGGATTAATGTTTGTTCATGAACCTATAGAAACAAATAGACAAGCAAAACAAAGAGAAACAGATAAATTGATTGAAGGAAAATTTGGATCTAGCAATATAATTACAAACTTTATCGCGTATATTACAGGAACTATAGGTGGACCTATTATTAGTTTTTTTAGAAAAAATGGTTTTGCTATTGCAGCTGGAATTTTAGGATTTGTTTTTTTGTTTAAAATAGGCGAGGCATTTATGGGAAGAATGTCTATTGTTTTTTATAAAGAAATTGGATTCTCCAAAGGTCAAATTGCGATTTATTCAAAAGGACTTGGTTGGATAACAACAGTTGTATTTACTTTGTTGGGTGGTGTAATGGCTATGAGAGCTGGAACAATTAAAACTATGTTCTTTGCGGGAGGGTTAATGGCTGTAACCAATCTTTTATTTGCAGTTTTAGCATGGACTGGAAAATCAGAAATTTTATTTGCAATTGCGGTAATAGCTGACGATATCACAGCAGCTTTTGCAACTGTAGCATTTGTTGCATTCATATCATTACTAGTTGATAGAACTTATACAGCCACACAGTACGCATTACTTGCTTCTATTGGTACTGCTGGTCGTACTACCCTGGCCTCATCATCAGGAGCTTTAGTTGACTGGTTAAATGGAGATTGGGGAACATTTTTTGTTTTAACGACTATTATGGTGATACCGTCGTTGATTTGTTTGTGGTTAATTAAAAACAAAATTAAAATTGGTGCAAAATAATTTTTACTTCATAGGTAATTTTTCGAATATTTACAAAAATCCTTCGAGAAGATCTGAGGTAACCTCACAAATTATATATGGTGAAAAATTCAAAATTTTAGCAAAAAATAAAAATTGGATAAAAATTAAAACTTTATTTGATAATTATGAGGGGTTTATAAAAAATTCAAAATACATAGAAAAATTTAGCCCTAATTATAAAGTTTGTTCACTAAAAGCGAAGATTTTTAAAAAACCTGGAATTGGAACTAACGGTTGGCTTCCACTTGCATCAAAATTGTCTGTATTTGAGCAAAATAAGAATTTCGTAAAAATTGAAAAAAATAAATGGATTAAAAAAACAGATATTAAAAAATTAAATCATAAAGAAAATAATTTTACAAAAATATTTAAAAAATTTCTAAATGTAAAATATGTATGGGGTGGAAAAACATTTCAAGGTGTTGATTGCTCAGCCTTATTACAAATATTTTTTTGTTATAATAATTCGTTTTATCCAAGAGATACAAAAGATCAGATCAAATATACAAAAAAGAATTCAAAAAAAAGACAATTTAAAAAGGGAGACATTATTTTTTGGAAAGGTCATGTTGCTATGTGTTTAAATTCTAAACAACTAATTCATGCTTATGGTCCAGAAAGAAAAGTAATTATTATGCCAATTATAGAAACAATTAATAGAATTCAAAAAACTGCCAAGCTAAAAGTAAAAAAAGTATCTAGGATAAAATATTAACTTCTTCCAAAGTCAGGCTTATCAATATCTTGTTTCAATTTAATGATTTTTGACCTTACTTTTTTAGTCTGAATAAGTTTATTTACAATAGACTTATTATTTTTTGAATTAATATCTTTTTTAAATTGATTTAAATTTTTAATAAATAAATCAATTGCTTTTGAAATATTATTTTTATTATTAAAAAAAATATCTCTCCACATGATTTCATTTGATGCTGCAATCCTAGAAAAATCTCTTAATCCACCAGCGCTATATTTGATTAGCTTATAATTTTGTTTTTTTTCAAAATCTTGTGCAGATTTCACCAAATTATATGCAATTAAGTGTGGTAAATGACTAGTAATAGAAAAGATTTTGTCATGTTTTTCAGCGCTCATAACAACTACTTTTGCTCCAATTTTTTTCCAAAACTTAGTCAGAATATTTATAGTATTTTTTTTAATATTTTTTTCTTTTATTATTATACACCATCTATCAGTGAACATATTTTCTTTACCATGCTCTGGTCCACTGACCTCCGATCCAGCTATTGGGTGACTTTGAACCCAATGAATACCTTTCTTTAAAAATTTATTTATAATTTTAGAAGTTTCAATTTTTGAAGAACCAATATCTGTAATTAATGTTTTTGATGGTATAAAATTATTAATCTTTAAAATAATATTTTTGTATTCACTCATTGGTGTACAAAAGATGATTAGGTCAGAATTACTTACACCTTCTTTTAATGATTTAACAATTGTTCCGGGTAATTTTAATCTTTTTATTTTAGCAATATTAGATTTTGATTTTTCGTAAATAAATATTTTTTTTGCTATTTTTTTTTTACTAATACACCTTAATAAAGACGAACCTAACAATCCACAGCCAATAATTAAAATATTTTTCATTTTTTCAATACTTGTTTAATAACACTCATAAACTTTAAGTTTTCCTTTTTAGATCCAATAGTTAACCTTAATTTATTCTTTATATGATAACCATCTTCTGTTGATCTTAAAATAATTCCCTTATTTTTAAGATTTTTATATAAAAATTTTGCTGAATACCTGCATTTTTCAAAATTTAGTAACAAAAAATTTGCTGAAACTGAATTTGAAAAAATATTATATGTCTCGAGAAATTTTTTAATTTTTCTAGAATATAATAAATTATGTCTAATCGATTTATTTATAAAAGATTTATCCTTCAGTGACTCAATGGCAGCTAATTGAGCAATACCATTTACATTAAATGGTGGTTTTATAATGTTTAGTGCATTCACTATTTTTTTTGATCCATATCCCCAACCTACTCTCAGAGAAGCTAATCCAAACATTTTAGAAAAAGTTCTAAGGATGAAAACATTGTCTTTATTCTTGAACAAATCTAACCCTGAGGAATAATCTTTATTTTTCATATATTCCGCATAAGCATCATCAATAACTAATAAAATTCTTTTATTTAATCTTTTTCTTAATTCTAAAACCTCTTTTTTATTTAAGTAAGTTCCTGTTGGATTGTTTGGGTTGGCTATAAAGACGATTTTAGTTTTTTTTGTTATTTTTTTTATAATTTCATTTACTGAAACTTTAAAATTAATTTCTTTTGCAAATACAACTTTTGCACCAACAATTTTTGAGTAAATTCTGTACATTAAAAAACTATACTCAGGTACTACAACCTCATCTTTCGGGTTTAAAAACAACTGACAGAGCATTTGAATAACTTCATCTGAACCTGCTCCACAAATAATTTTCTCAGAATTACACTTACAAGCTTTAGATATCGCTTTTCTTAAATTTTGAGATTTTCCATCTGGATATTTATCTAAATTCAGATTTTTATTTGATATTATTTTCTTTGCTTTAGGGCTCATACCTAAAGCAGACTCATTGGCAGAAAGCTTAATTACTTTCTTAAGTTTCTTAACTTTTGATTTGCCAGGCTTATAAGCCTCAATATTAAATTTTTTGAAATTTGGAGTTATCATTTTTTTTAATTTATGTGCTCTTTATAGATAAAATTACAAAATTTTATAGAGAATAAGAGGATTTTTTAAAAAATTGACATAATAAATAAGTTCTAGTAAAAAATTTATGCGCTGATTTAACTGAATTGCGAGCGCATAAAAAAAACCGCTAAAATAGTTTTTTTTCTCACAATTCAAAACAGCCTAAAGCTATGAATACTAAGAAAGACATAAAAACTTTAATTGTTAAAAAACCACTAAAATTAGACTGTGGAAAGACCATAAAAGATTTTCCAATAGCCTATGAAACTTACGGTTCACTTAATTCAAAAAAAGATAATGCAATATTAGTTTTTCATGCTCTAACAGGAGATCAATTTGTAACCGGAATAAACCCTGTAACTAACAAAGAGGGTTGGTGGAGTTATGCAGTAGGTCCTGATAAAGCTATCGATACAAATAAATATTTTGTTATTTGCTCTAACGTAATTGGTGGATGTATGGGATCATACGGACCAAGTCATAAAGATAATTATCAAAAAATTTTTGGAACAAATTTTCCAGTTATTACAATTAATGATATGGTGAATGCTCAATATAATTTACTTGATCATTTTGGTATTGATAAACTATTTTCTATAACTGGCGGTTCAATGGGAGGTATGCAAGTCCTTCAGTTTATAAGTAACTTTCCTGATAAATCTAAAACAGTGATACCGATAGCAACCACATCTAGTCATTCAGCACAAAATATTGCTTTTAACGAGCTAGGTAGACAAGCTATTACAGCTGACAGTAACTGGAAAGATGGGAACTATACATCAAACGAAACTAATCCCAGAAAAGGATTGGCAGTAGCTAGAATGGCAGCTCATATTACTTATTTATCTAAAAAAGGTTTACAAGAAAAATTTGGAAGAAAGTTACAAGAAAGAGAAGACCTTAAATTTGGATTTGACGCTGATTTTCAAATAGAAAGTTATTTAAGATATCAGGGTTCTGTTTTCGTAGATAGATTTGATGCGAATAGTTATCTTTATATTACTAGAGCTATGGATTATTTTGATTTAGCTAAGCAATTCAAAGGTAATCTTTCAGAAGCATTTATAAATACAAAAGCAAAATTTTTTATAATTTCATTCACTTCAGATTGGCTTTATCCAACCCAAGAAAATAAAGATATTGTGATTGCTTTAAACTCAATAGGAGCTGATGTTGGATTTGCAGAAATTGAGTCAGATAAAGGTCACGACTCTTTTTTACTAGACATTCCTGATTTCTTAAGCGCACTTAAAAACTTTTTAGATAAATCTTACGAAGAAAATTAATTATGAAAAATGAATTTCAGGTAATAGCTAATTTAATTGAAAAAGATAAGAAAGTCTTAGATGTAGGTTGTGCTGATGGAACTTTGATGAAATTTTTAAAGGATAATAAAAATATAAATATAAGAGGATTAGAGATTTCAAAAGAAAAGGTGCAAGAGTGTATTGCAAAAGGTTTAACTGTAATTGAAGGAAATGCAGAAAAAGATTTAAAGCAATTTCCAGACAAATCATTTGATTATGTTGTTTTAAGTCAAACCCTTCAAGCTTTTCTTAATCCTGAATTAGTTTTAGATGAACTTTTAAGAGTTGGAAAAAAAGCAATAGTTACAGTTCCTAATTTTGGATACTGGAAAGTAAGATTTCATTTATTATTAAAAGGTACAATGCCAATTACAAAAACATTACCAGATGAATGGTATAACACACCAAATTTGCATATGTGTACAATCAAAGATTTTTTTTATTTCGTAAAATCAAAAGATATTAAAATTTTTAAATCACTCGCTTTAAATAATCTTAATTCATCAATAATAAATGAGAGTAATTTAGGATTTAAAAATTTGTTTGCAGATCTAGGTATATTTTTGATAGAAAAATAAAATGCGTATTGAAATTATACCCTGTCTTCAAGATAACTATAGCTATTTAATAATAGACGAAAGTAACAATTTTGCATGTGTTGTAGATCCAAGCGAGTCTGAACCAATAATAAATTTCCTAAAGAATAAAAATATAAAATTAAAATATATTCTTAATACTCATCATCATTATGATCATATCGGAGGAAATCAAGAATTAAAAAAAAAATATGGATCAGTTGTTGTGGGTTTTAAAGGTGACTCGAAAAGAATACCGGAGATAGACATATTGTTAGAAGATAATCAAATATGGAAAGCTGAAAACTTTGAAGCTAAAATTATGCATATACCTGGACACACATCAGGACATATTTGTTTTAATTTTTTTAAAGAAAAATTAGTTTTTACTGGAGATACACTTTTCTCACTTGGCTGTGGAAGAATATTTGAAGGCTCTTATGAAGAAATGTTTGAATCTTTGAGCAAAATTAAATTATTACCAAAAGATACAAAAATTTATTGTGGTCATGAATACACTCTTAACAATGCAAAATTTTGTAAAAAATATGATTCTGAGAATAAAGATTTACAAAAAAAAATAAAAAAAATTGAAAAATTAAGAGAAAATGGAATTCCTACCATACCCTCAACTTTAAAAGAGGAATTGGATTGTAATATATTTTTAAGAGCAAAAGATGTAGAAACCTTTTCAAAATTAAGAGATTTTAAGGATAATTTCTAATTAATTCGGCTTGACTAAAGGCTGACTACAACTATATTGCGGTAACTTTAAATTAAATCATACTATGTCATACGCAGTAATAAAAACAGGTGGAAAACAGTATAAAGTAAAATCTGGAGAAATTCTAAAGATTGAAAAACTACCAGACTCTAAACCTGAGACCAAAATAGAGTTTAATGAAATTTTGGCATATGGTGATAACAAATCAATTGAAATTGGAACTCCAAATGTTGAGGGTGCAAAAGTAGAAGCTGATTTAATTAAAAATAGCAAAAATAGAACTATTTTAATTTTTAAAAAAAGAAGAAGACAAAATTCAAGAAGAAAAAATGGGCATAGACAAGAATATTCTATGATAAGAATTAAGAAAATTTTTTCAAAAGATGGTAAAGTGTTATCAGAAGCTGAAAAAATTTCTAAAACTTCAAAAAAAGAAGAAGTTAAGGAAGCAGTAAGTAAATAGTTATTAGGTAAATTATGGCAACAAAAAAAGCAGGTGGATCATCACGAAACGGACGAGATAGTGCTGGTAGAAGACTTGGTGTAAAAAAGTATGGTGGTGAAACAGTAATTCCTGGAAACATAATTGTTAGACAAAGAGGAACTAAGATTTTTCCGGGTGAAAATGTTGGTATGGGTAAAGATCATTCAATATTTTCAGTTGTTAAAGGGAAAGTTGTCTTCAAAAAATCTAAATCAGATAGAACTTTCGTTTCTGTAAAGCCCAATTAATAGTACAACCAATTAAAATAGATGTTGTATTATGAAATTTCTCGATCAAGTCAAAATTTATATTAAAGCTGGAAACGGCGGAGATGGATCTCCTAGTTTTAGAAGAGAGAAATATGTTGAGTTTGGTGGACCAGATGGTGGGGACGGTGGAAAAGGTGGATCAATTATTTTAAAATCAGAGGAAAATTTAAATACCCTTATTGATTATCGATATCAACAACACCATAAAGCAGAACGTGGAGAAAACGGTTCCGGTCAAAATCGAACAGGAAAAGGTGGTGAAGATTTAATTTTAAAAGTTCCTCTAGGTACTCAGGTATTTGAAGAAGATAACAAAACTCTTCTTTTCGATTTTAATAAAAAAGGTGAAGAATATGTTGCAGCTGCTGGTGGAAAAGGAGGTTTGGGAAATACAAGATTTAAAAGTTCTACAAATAGAGCTCCAAGAAAATTTACTAAAGGCACTATCGGAGAAGAATTTACAATATGGCTTCAATTAAAAACAATTGCTGATATCGGTATTATTGGATTGCCAAATGCAGGAAAATCAAGTTTGTTAGCAGCATTGACAAACGCAAGTCCAAAAATTGCAAATTACAAATTTACAACTATTAATCCAAACCTTGGTGTTGCTTCTTACGATAATAAAGAAATTACCATTGCAGATATTCCAGGATTAGTTGAAGGAGCTCACGAAGGTATAGGTTTAGGGATACAGTTTTTAAAACATATAGAGAGATGTAAGTCTTTACTGCACTTAATCGATGTCACCAACCTAGATCTGAATGAGTCTTATAATCAGGTGAAAAATGAATTAAAAAGTTACAGTGCAAAATTATTAGAAAAAAAAGAACTAATTGTGCTTAATAAAATTGATTTGATTGATGAAGAAACAGCGAATGAAGTTATAGATCATTTTTCAAAGGGTAAAAATTGTGAGATTATGACAATGACAACTCTGGAAAAAAAATCTGTATCAAAAATTAAAGCAAAACTTTTGTCTTATGTATCTTAAAAACTCCAAAATAATTGTTGTCAAAATTGGATCATCTCTTCTAGTTGATAAAAATAAAAAAATTAGGAGACAATGGTTATCTAGTTTTGCAAAGGATATTAAAAAATTAAGAGATACAAATCAAAAAGTAGTAATTGTTAGTTCTGGTGCTATAGCCTTAGGTTGCAAGAAAATGAATTATAACAAAAAAAACATAAAATTAGATAAGAGTCAAGCTATTGCTTCTATTGGTCAAATAGAGCTCATGAATTTATTTTCACAAACTTTTGCAAAATATAAATTAAATATTTCTCAGATTTTGCTAACATTAGAAGATACTGAGGAGAGAAGAAGATCTCTAAATGCAAAACGAACTTTTGATAATCTTTTTGAACTTGGTTTTATTCCTGTAGTCAATGAAAATGACACTATTGCAACGACTGAAATAAAATATGGAGATAATGATAGATTGGCATCTAGAGTTGCACAAATTACAAATGCAGATACCTTAATTTTATTATCTGATGTTGATGGTTTGTATACAAAAAATCCTAAAATTTTTAAGGATGCTAAACTAATAAAGAAAATTGATGACCTAAAAAAAGATCTAAAAAAAATTTATATTAAAGGTGTAAATGAATATGGAAGTGGTGGTATGCATACAAAAATTGAAGCAGCAAAAATATGTCAGCTTGCTGGTACTAGTATGGTTATTGCCAATGGACTATATTCAAATCCTATTTCAAAAATAATTGAAAAAAATAATTGTACTTGGTTTAGTCCAAAAATTTCAAAGTTAGATGCTAGAAAAAAATGGATAATAAGTTCTGTAGCACCTAAAGGAGCTTTAATAATTGATGATGGTGCTAAAAAAGCATTAAAATCTGGAAAAAGTTTGTTAGCAGCAGGAATTAGAAAAGTTTCGGGGAGATTTAGCAAAGGTGATCATATTAAAGTATTAGATAAAAAAAATAATGAATGTGCTAGAGGATTAAGCTCCTTTACTTCTGATGAGGTGACTAAAATTATGGGTCATCACTCAAATGAAATTGAAAAATTATTAGGCTATGTTGCAAAATCAGAAGTTATTCATAAAGATGATATGGTGGAAATTTAAATGATTAAATATATGAATTTAATTGGAATTAAAGCTCGAAAGGCTAGTGAGTATAAAATTGCAACTGAAGTAAAAAATAAAGTTTTAAATGATTACGCAAAATTAATTAAGAATGAAAAAAAATTTATTATTAATCAAAATTCAAAAGATATTAATTACGCAAGAAAAAAAGGGTTAAAAGAGAACTTAATCAAAAGACTTCATTTAAATGAAAATAAATTAGATGGAATTATAAATTCTATTTTAAAAATAGCTAAATTAAGGGACCCTATTGATAGTACTTTAGAAAAATGGAAAAGACCAAATGGTTTGAATATTAAAAGAGTGTCAATACCAATTGGAGTGATTGGGGTTATTTATGAAAGTAGACCAAATGTAACTTCAGATGTTGCTTGTCTTTGTTTTAAATCTGGAAATGTAGTGATTTTGAAAGGAGGCTCCGAGGCCATAAATTCAAATAAAGCTTTAGCTAAGTTGTTTAGAAAAGCACTTAAAAAAAATAAAGTTGAAGAAAACTTTATACAATTTATCGATTCAAAACAAAGAAGGCTTGTGGATATTATGCTTTCTAAAATGAAAAAATATATCGATGTCATCATACCACGTGGTGGAAAAAATTTAGTTAAAAAAGTTTTAGAATTATCCAAAGTACCTATAATTGGGCACTTAGAGGGACTTTGTCATACTTATATAGATAAAGATGCAGAATTAAAAATGGCTAAAGAAGTTGTTTATAACGCTAAATTAAGAAATACAAGTATTTGCGGTGCGACTGAAACTATTCTTATTCATAAAAATATAGTCAAAAAATTTAGTAATACTATTTTGCAGGCACTTGAAAATAATGGTTGTAAAATAATTGGTGATAAGATTTTGAAGAATTATTACAAAGGTCAAGTATATCCTGCAAAAGAAAAAGATTGGTCAACTGAATATTTGGCATCAATTGTATCTGTTAAAGTTGTTAAAAATTCTGAAGAGGCAATTAAGCATATTAATAAATATGGCACTATGCACACTGACTGCATCATTACAAAAAATAAAAAAACAGCAAAATATTTCTTAAAAAATGTTAAAAGCTCAATTGCGATGCATAATACCTCAACTCAATTTGCTGATGGCGGTGAATTTGGATTTGGTGGAGAAGTTGGAATTTCTACTAATACTCTACCACCAAGAGGTCCTGTAGGTTTAAATCAATTGATTTCATATAAATATGAAATCACTAGTAATGGTAAAATAAGAAATTAAATTGAATAACACAAAAATAAAAATTGGTGTGTTAGGTGGATCGTTTGATCCTGCTCACAAAGGACATTTGGCAATTTCTAAGGAAGCAAAAAAAAGATTCAAACTCGAAAAAGTTATTTGGGCCATTACAAAAAAAAATCCATTTAAAATAGAAAGTAAGACATCTGTTACTAACAGAATTAAATATTGTAAAAAAATAATTGGTGCAAATTCATTTATTAAGGTTAAATTTTATGAAAAAATTATTAAATCAAATAAAACTATAAATTTAATCAATTATTTAAAAAAAGATAAAAACATTGAAATTTATTTTTTAATGGGTGCAGACAACCTTATTAATTTTCATAAATGGCATAAATCTAAATTAATTTCAAAAAAATGTAATATTTTAGTTTTTGATAGACATGGGTATAAAAAAAATTCTTTAAAATCAAAGACATTTAAGCAACTTAGTAAGGCCAATCTAGAGTTTATTGAGTTTAATAAAGTCAACATTTCATCTTCTCAATTAAGAAAAATTTGATAATCTAAAATCAATTAATGGACAAAATTTCAGACTTAAAAGAAATTGTAATCAACACACTAGATCTCAATAAAGCTCAAGACATTGTAACTATTGATCTTAAAGACAAAAGTTCTATAGCTGATTACATGATCATAGCAAGCGGAACTTCATCTAGACATATCCAATCTTTATCAGAACAAGTTTTAGAAAAACTTAAAAATAACGGTGTAAAAGACTCAAAAATTGAAGGTAAAGAAAGTGGAGAATGGAAACTTGTTGATGGGATTGATTTGATTGTTCATATTTTTCACCCAGAAAAAAGAAAGTTTTATGAATTAGAGAAAATTTGGTCAGAGCTAATTCCAAAAGAAAAAGTGATGATATGAAAAAAATTAAATTTTTATTATTAATTTTTTTCTCTGTTTTTTATTTAAATAAAACAGTTATTTCAGCTGAAATTGATATTTATAAAAAAATTGATCTTTTCGGTGAAGTTTTAGAACAAATTAATAAAGAATATGTTGATGAGATCGATCAATCTGAAAGTATGGACTCTGCTATCAATGGACTTTTACAATCACTCGATCCATATTCAGCATACATGTCTCCTAAAATTTTTGAGGAAATGCAAACTGAGTCTAGTGGTGAGTTTGGTGGATTAGGAATTGAAGTTAGTATGGAGGCTGGAGTAGTAAAAGTAATTTCACCAATAGATGATACACCTGCATCTAGGGCTGGATTAAAAGCTGGTGATTACATAGTCAAAATAAATAATGTTCAGGTTCAAGGAAAATCATTAAGTGAAGCTGTTGATTTAATGAGAGGACCTGTCGGTTCTGGAATAGAATTGACAGTGAGACGAAGAAGTGAAAGAAAAGCGCTAACATTTAATATCATAAGAGAAGTTATTCAGGTTCAATCTGTAAAATCTGAAATTATAGATGAAAATATTGGATACATCAGGCTTACTTCATTTAATGATAACAGTAGTAGTCAAATAGAAAAACAAATTAAAAAACTTAAAAAAAATAAAAACTTAAATTCATTTATCTTAGATTTAAGAAATAATCCTGGGGGTCTTTTATCTCAAGCAATAAAGATATCAGACTTTTTTCTAGATAATGGAGAGATAGTTTCAACAAAAAGCAGAAAAAAATCTGAAAATAGAAAATGGTTTGCAAAAAAAGGAGATATTACTGACGGAAAAACATTATTGGTTTTAATTAACTATGGTTCAGCATCTGCATCAGAAATTGTTGCCGGAGCTTTAAAGGATCACAAAAGAGCTATAATCATTGGTGAAAATAGCTTTGGTAAAGGTTCTGTTCAATCAATTATTCCTTTAAAAAATCGTGGAGCTATCAGATTAACTGTCGCAAAATATTACCTTCCATCTGGAAAATCTATTTCTGAAGTAGGTGTTAGACCAGATATTGAAGTAAATGAAGAAGGTGATGATTTTAGAATAAAAACTGATACTGATAATCAGTTAAATTACGCTATTAAGTTACTTAACGGATAAAATGGATAAAAA
>CACAIU010000004.1 GCA_902532645.1 uncultured Pelagibacteraceae bacterium
GTCCTTCATAAAATTTGGGGTTAAAGTAATGTTTCTTATGTAAGCTGTTACTGAGCAAAGAATAAGGTAACAAAAACTACTAATTCCTATTGGTATACCTATTACAACATCATTAATTATTCCTGCAAAGAAAATTGCTAGATAACCTAATTGATCAGGATTTCTTAAAGTCCAAAAGAAAATTAATAGATGAACAAAATTAAAAGAAAAATAATCAAGTTTTAAGTAATTAAAATCAAATTCATTAAATACAGAAAAAAATAACATTATAAATGGTACGTAGGATAAGAATATTTTTAAAAAAGGACTTTTATTAAGTGATGACATTATTCTTCTCCACCTATTTTGTAAGATACTATTTTTACATAGTTGAGTTGTGTAAAATCAGAAAAAAAATTAATTTTTCCATCTGATATATTGTTAATTTTTCCAATTGGTATACCAGGTTTGAATAAACCACCAAGACCTGAGGTGTAAGCAAAAATTTCTTTATTTTTAAAATCTTCTCTAAATTCTTCTTGGGTATGTTCGATCTTTCCAAATTCACTTCCTGTACCAGAAATAACAGCTTGTATGTCATCTGGCTCTAGAACAGACGGTATTTTACTATTAAGGTCAGACAATAGTAATGCCCTTGAATTAGTATAATTTACCTCAATTATCTGGCCAACTAGATAAACATCATCAATAACTGCCATTCCAATTTTTACTTTATCTTTTGTGCCTTTATTTAATACTACTGATTTTAAATATGGACTGTCTTTATCAATTAAAACTCTGGCAAAAATTTCTTGTGAATTTATAGTTTCGTCAAGTAACTCTCTAAGCTTTTTATTTTCTGCAGTTAAAAACTCATTTTGTAATTTAAGTTGATCAGAATTTTCTATTTTAATTAAATCTTTCTGATGACTTTCATATAAGTCCATATGTGATTTGAATTTTGAAGTTATTTGTTTTAATTTATTTTCTGGGATTGATGCAATATGAGATGATCTATAAATTACTTCATTAATTCCTAATTTAACAAATTGTATTGCTTTAAAATTAAAATTACTTAGAACAATTACAAAAATTGATAAAATAATTAAAGTTAGTAAAGAAAATTTTTGTTTATCTTTTTTTTTTAAGAAAGCTGACCTAATGGCAATTACAAAATCATCTCTGCCAGTAGCCATTTTTCCTAATATTCAGATAACATAGTAGAAAAAGTTTCTTCTTGATCCAAAGCTTTACCTGTACCGACAGCAACACAAGATAATGGATCATCTGCTATATGAACTGGTAAACCTGTTTCTTTAGAAAACCTTTTATCGATATTTTTTAACAAAGCACCACCACCTGTTAAAGTTAAACCCATATCAACTAAATCAGCTGACAACTCGGGAGGAGTATTTTCTAACGCATCTTTAATTGCACCAACCATTTGTTTCATAATGTCGTTTAGTGCTTCAGCAGTATCTTCCTCTGTAATATTTACTTCCTTAGGCGTACCTGATCTTAAATCTCTTCCTTTAACTGGATAAGTATTTGTTCCCGTTGGGACAGCTGTTCCCATTTCTTTTTTTATTTTTTCAGCAGTAGTATCACCAATTAATAAATTATATTCTTTTCTCATATAATCTACGATTGCTGTATCCATTGAGTCACCTGCAACTCTTAAAGATTTAGAATAAACTAATCCACCTAAAGACATTACAGCAATTTCACTTGTTCCCCCGCCAATATCTACAATCATTGAACCAGTTGCTTCAGAAATTGGTAGATTTGCTCCAATAGCTGCTGCAATCGGTTCCTCAATTAATTGAACTCTTCTTGCACCTGCTGCTAGAGCACTATCTTGAATTGCTTTTCTTTCAACTGGTGTTGAACCAGTTGGTACGCAAATTAAAATTCTAGGATTTGCAAATGTACTTCCTTTATGAACTTTTTTAATAAAATGTTTAATCATTTCTTCAGTAACTATAAAATCTGCAATAACACCATCTCTTAGAGGTCTAATTGCACTTATGTTACCTGGTGTTCTTCCAAGCATTGTTTTTGCTTCGTCTCCAACAGCTAATACATTTTTTTTTCCACCTTGATCAACTATTGCAACAACCGAAGGTTCATTTAAAACTACACCTTGACCCTTTAAAACAACAAGTGTGTTTGCTGTTCCAAGATCAATGGCCATATCTTGACTCCATATTTTTTTAACACTGCTAAATAACCCCATTATATCCCTCTTACTTTCTGACTTTCTTGCTCCATAGGAGCTGTTTTATCTCGCTTAATTATCATTTTGTTTAATGCATTTATGTAAGCATTTGCTGATGCAACTAAAGTATCTGTATCAGCTGCTTGACCTACTGTTGTTTTACCTTTTTCCTCTATTTTTACACTTACTGTTGCTTGTGCATCTGTTCCTTCTGTAACTGCATGAACTTGATAAAGCTGTAAGTTAACATCGTGAGGATATAAAGTTTTAATACATTTGAATATTGCATCCACGGGACCATCTCCAGTTTCTGTTGCGTTTTTAACATCACCGTAAACATCCAAAGTCATTTCTGCTTTTTGTGGTTCTCCTGTTCCAGCAAAAACTTTTAAAGATTTAAGAGTTATTGCATTTACTTTATTATCTACAATTAAACTATCATCTACTAAGGCAATAATATCTTCATCGTAAACATGTTTTTTCTTATCTGCTAAGACTTTGAATTTTGCAAATGCATTTCCTACTACATCGTCAGTTAAATCTGGATAGCCTAAGCTGTTTAACTTATCTTTAAATGCATGTCTGCCTGAATGCTTTCCCATCACTAATGATGTTTGTTTAACCCCTACACTTTCAGGTGTCATTATCTCATATGTTTGTCTATTTTTTAACATTCCATCCTGGTGAATTCCTGCTTCATGAGCAAAAGCATTTTTTCCAACGATAGCTTTATTGTATTGAACAGGAAATCCTGTTGCATTTGAAACAATTTTTGAAGCTTTACTTAAAAGTGTCGTATTAATTCCAGTTTCGTATGGCATCAAGTCAGGTCTTGTTTTAATTGCCATTACAACTTCTTCAAGTGCAGCATTTCCAGCCCTTTCTCCTAAACCATTAATAGTACACTCAATTTGTCTTGCGCCAGCTTGAACTCCAGCTAACGAGTTGGCTACTGCTAAACCTAAATCATTATGACAATGAGTTGATAAAATTGCTTTATCAATATTTGGAACTTTATTTAATAAAGTTTCTATAATTGTAGTAAACTCAGATGGTATTGTGTAACCAACTGTATCAGGAATATTAATTGTTGTAGCTCCATTTTTAATTGCAAGCTCTACAGTTTTACACATGTAATCCATATCAGTTCTTGTTCCATCCTCACAAGACCACTCAACATCATCAGTAAACTTTCTTGCATAAGCAACATGTTTTCCAATCGATTCATAAACATCTTCTGGAGACATATTTAGTTTATGCTTCATGTGTAAAGGGCTTGTAGAAATAAATGTATGTATTCTAAATCTTGGTGCATGCTTTAGAGCTTCATAAGCTCTATCAATATCTTTTACTGAATGTCTTGAAAGTCCTGCGGGAATAGAGTTTTTTAAAATTTTACTTACTTCTGAAACAGCTTCAAAATCCCCTGGTGAAGCTATTGGAAAACCTGCTTCAATTATGTCTATACCTAATTCATCAAACACTCTAGCGATTTGAATTTTTTCTTCTAAACTCATAGACGCTCCTGGCGATTGCTCACCATCACGCATAGTAGTATCAAATATAAAGACTCTATCTTTATTGCTCATAACTAAAATTTTTAGAAAATCTATAATACAATCTATGAGAGAGATTGCAAAATAATAAGTTAAATAATCAATTTTAATCGACCATTTTAGGCTTACGAAAAATTAATTATAAATAGACTCAATTTTAGGCATTAACCGTAAAAGCTCTTTTGTATATTCATGGTCGGGTTTTAAAAATAAATCCTCAGTGTTTGAAATCTCACACAATTTGCCATCTTTTAAGACTCCAATTCTATCGCACATTTGTCTAACAACCGGTAGGTCATGGCTAATAAATAAAATTGTTAAATTTAATTGTTCTTGTAGATCTTTAAGTAAATTTAATATTTGGGCTTGTATACTTACATCCAAAGCAGAGGTAGGTTCGTCACAAACCAAAAGTCTTGGTTGTGTGGCAAGTGCTCTTGCAATTGATATTCTCTGTCTCTGTCCTCCTGAAAATTCATGTGGATATCGATCTGCAGATTTTTGAGTTAATTCTACAGACTCAAGTAAGTCATAAATATAATTATTTAAATCTATATTTGATATGGATGGGTTGTGAAGTGTGATTGGTTCTGCAATTATATCTTTCACTTTTAATCTTCCATTTAGTGAAGAATAAGGATCTTGAAATATCATTTGAATTTGTTTTCTAAATTTCATTAATTCTGATCTTTGTTTTATTTCTGTAATACAAACGTTGTCAAAGAAGATATTTCCAGAAGAAGGTTTAAATAAATTTACAATCATTTTTGCAATTGTAGATTTTCCACTTCCACTTTCTCCCACTAAGCCAAAAGACTCACCTTCTTTTATGTCAAAAGAAACATCATTAACAGCCATTACAGAATTCTTAGAACTTTCTGTAAAAAAATTATCGTCAAAACTTTTATTCAAATTTTTTATCTTTACTAAATCTTGATCTATTATTACTTTTTTTGTCCATCTATTTAATATTTTGATATTATTTTCTTTTTTGTCACTGTTTTCTTTTTCAACTATTACAAATCTTGAAATTTTTTTGTTAGTTGGTGGAACTGAACTTACTAAGCTTTTAGTATAATTTTCTTGCGGTTTAGTTAATATTTTTTTGGTTTCACCAATTTCAACTAAAATGCCACTTTTCATAACTGCAACTCGATCTGCAGTTTCAGCTATAACCCCCATGTCATGAGTAATTAAGATGACCGCAAGGTTTCTTTCTTTTGTTAATTTTTTAATTAGTTCTAAAATCTGAGATTGAATTGATACATCTAATGCTGTTGTTGGTTCATCTGCAATTAACAATTCTGGTTCGCAACATAGAGCTAAAGAAATTACTACTCTCTGTCTCATTCCACCTGAGAATTGGTGAGGATAATTATCAAATCTTGTCTCCGCATCTTTTATACCAACCTCTTTTAATAAATTTAAAGATTTATTTTTTGCTTCTTCTTTGCTTAATTTAAGATGAGTTTGAATTGTTTCAATTAACTGTTCCCCCACTGTAAGAATTGGGTTAAGTGAAGTCTGAGGATCTTGAAATATCAATCCAATTTTATTTCCTCTGTATTTTACAATGCTTTCAGAATTTTCATGAATGTTAAGATCACCTAAAATAACTGATCCACTAGATACCTTACCTGGCTCATCAATTAAATTTATAATAGCGTTTCCTACTGTACTTTTTCCTGATCCAGATTCTCCAACTAATCCTAAAATTTCTCCTTTATTAACCTCAATATTCACATTCTTAGCAGCGTTAACTGTTTCTTTTCTCATTTGGTAATCAACACTAAGATTGTTTATTTTTAAAAATGTCATTTTTTTAATTTTGGATTTAAAGTATCTCTCATCCAATCCCCTAATAAATTAATTGAAAATGCTAAAATAACTAAGAAAATTGCTGGAAAAAAAGTTATCCACCATTCTCCTGAAAATAAAAAGTCATTACCAAGTCGTATCAATGTCCCTAAAGAAGGTGTTGTTGGAGGTACGCCAACTCCTAAAAAACTTAAAGTAGACTCAGCTAAAATAGCAAGAGCTAAACCAATAGTTCCAATTACTAACACCGGTCTTAAAATATTTGGTAAAATATGTTTAAACATAATAATTATATTAGAAACCCCAATTATTGTTGATGCTGAAACATAGTCTTTATTTTTTTCCACCAAAGTTGCAGCTCTAGAAACTCTAGCAAATTGTGGCCACTCTGAAATCCCGATTGCAAATATTAAAACATAAATTGCCATTTCATCATGCATTTCTCTTGAGATTAATCCTCTAGCTATTCCATCAACCAACAATGCCATCAAAATACTTGGTACTGTTAACTGAACATCAGTTAATCTCATTACTATCATTTCATATTTTCCCCCAAAAAATCCTGCTGTTAATCCCAATCCAACTCCAAGAATTAAGCTAAAAATTATCGCAGAAAAACCTACTATTAAAGAAATCCTACATCCATACAAAATTGTTGATAACATATCTCTTCCTTGTCCATCAGTACCTAAAATAAATTTAGCAAGACCATCTTCTGTCCATGAAGGTGGTGTGAATGCATCCATCAATGATAGAGAGGATGGGTCAAAGGGATTGTAAGGTGTTACGAGCTCAACAAAAAAAGAACAGAAAAAAATTATAAACAAGATTGTAGATGATACAATAGCAGTAGGCGATTTAATAAAGCTATGATAAATATCATTATCTTTGATTCTTTCCCAAGTACTTAAAGTTTTGTTATCCACTTGCAGCATCTCCTTTAACTCTTATTCTTGGATCAATTAAATAATAAAGAATATCAACTATAAAATTTATCATTACGAAAACAAAAGCTATAAAAACTAAATAAGCTGACATGATTGGTATATCTACGAATTGAACTGCTTGAATAAATAAGAAACCCATACCAGGCCATTGAAAAACAGTTTCGGTAATAATTGAAAACGCAATTAGAGTTCCAATATTTATTCCTGCTATAGTTATTACTGGTATCAATCCATTTTTTAATGCATGTTTGTATTTAATACTATTTTCACTAATACCTCGAGCACGTGCAAATTTAATATAATCCGTTTGTAATATTTCCATCATCTCTGCTCGTACAAGTCTGATGATATAAGTCATTTGGAAAAGACTTAATGTTACTGAAGGAAGTATAATTGCTTTAAGTCCAGAGACTGTTAAAAATCCTGTGGTCCAAAAACCTAAATCAACAACTTCTCCTCTTCCAAAAGAAGGTAATATTCCTAAGATTACTGCAAACAAATATATAAATAATATACCAATTACAAATGTGGGGAGCGAAACCCCCAACAAGGAGACTGCCAAAACAAAATCGCTTAAAAAGCCTTTTCGATTTATGCCGGTATAAACTCCTAATAATGTACCAGTTATAAGAGCAATTAATGCAGAAATAACAACAAGTTCAATAGTTGCAGGCAATCTTTCAACTATTAATTCTGAAACAGGTCTTCTTAATTGATATGAAATTCCAAACTCACCCTTTGAAGCATTAACTATAAATCTTGAAAATTGAACATGAATTGGATCCATCAAACCTAATGTTTGTCTTAATTCTGCTCTTTCCTCATCAGAAGTTTCTTCTCCAACCATGTTATTAATCGGATCTCCAACAAAATTAAATAAAGAGAAAGACACAAAGGCGACAACCAACATCACCAAAGCAGATTGAAACAGCCTTTTAAAAAAATATTTTATCAATTTGTGAAGGTTTAAACTTACAAGCCCTTTAAAAATTTAAAGGGCTTGTAATAATTTTTAATTAGTTAAAACTAGCAGTTCTGAATAACGGCTCGTTATTCGGTCTGATAGGAACATTAACATTGCTTTTAGATGCCCAAGATATTACTTGGTGATGTAAAGGAAGATAAGAAATATCATCTTTTACAATTTTCCAAGCTTTTGCAATTGCAGCATTTCTTTTATCTAAATCAACTTCACCTTCCATGACTCTAATTGCAGCATCAACATCAGCATTACTAAAGTTAACTTTGTTCCAGCTAGCACCAGTTTCATACAGGTAATGGAAAACATAGTGACTATCTAAAGTTGGAACACCCCATCCTAGCATATAGAAATCACCTTGATCATCTTTAAGCTCTTTGAAGTGTTTACTTTTAGTTTGAGCAAATAAGTTAACGTTAACTCCAATTTTACCCAACATTCCAACAACTGCAGTACAAATTGCTTCATCGTTTACATATCTGTCATTAGGACATCTAAGTTCAACGTCAAAACCATTAGGATAACCCGCATCAGCTAAAAGTTTTTTTGCAGCATTAACATCATAAGGTAATCTTTTATCAAGATCAGCTGTATATCCATTTACACCTGGGAAAGTTATAATTCCTGCTGGTTCACTTAAACCTCTCATAACTTTTTTCTTGATCGCTTCAATATCAATTGCTTGATAAAGAGCTTGTCTTACTTCTTTTTTCTTAAATGGATTATCACCTGTATTTCCAGTTCTTAATTTGTCAGCTGCTTGATCCATACCTAAGAAAATTGTTCTCATTTGAGCTGTACTTTCAACTTTATGACCTGAAGAAGATCCGATTCTTTTTAAGTCTTGGACAGGAGCATCAGTAACTATATCAATTTCACCAGATAATAAGGCTGCTACTCTTGTAGCTGCATTTTTAATAGGCATTAATTCAATTTGAGTTACTTTTTTGTCCTTCATTTCACCCCACCAGTGTTTATTTCTTTTAAACACTGTCTTGGTGTTAGGCTCTCTTAAAGTTATTTTAAAAGGACCAGTTCCCATAGCATTAGTAGCAGAGAAAGTTTCTTGTCCTGCATCCCAATTTTGTGGAGACATTGCAAAGTTTTTCTCTGACCAAGCTTTAGACATTATAAAAATGTTTGATAGTTGGTTTAAAAGAATAGGATTTGGTTTACTTGTAGTTATTTTAACAGAGTAATCTCCAACCGATTCAACATTAGCAACAGTACTGATGTATTCTTTAAAGTCAGATGTTCTTTGCTTAGCTCTTAATATACTAAAAACAACATCTGCTGATGTCATTCCAGAACCATCTGAAAACTTAGCATCTTCTCTTAAAGTAAAAATCCAAGTATTTGGATCAGTAGCTTTCCATTTTGTTGCTAAAGCAGGTCCTATTTTCATATCCAAACCCCTTTGAACTAAAGCTTCATAAACTTGTCTAGATACTTGTGTAGTTGGACCCTCATTTTGTGCATGTGGATCTAGTGTTAAACTGTCTCCTTGCATAGACCATTTAATAGTTTTTGCCCATGCGGAAGAAAATCCGAATACTAGAACTAATGACAATAGTATTCTTACTATATTTTTAGTCTTCATTATTCCCCTCGTTTTTTAAATTTATTTAAAAAAGTATAAGTGAAATAATTGAATTATAGTAGCAATAATTTACTGATAAAATTTAACTTTTATCGCTATCAACTAATTTTTTCTTACCTATCCAAGGCATCATAGCTCTAAGTTCAGCACCAACTTTTTCAACTGGATGCTCGGCTAATTTAGCTCTTGTAGCAAGGAAGTTTTTTTGACCATTTTTACATTCATCCATCCATTCTTTAGTGAATTTTCCAGATTGAATTTCAGCCAAAACTTCTTTCATTCTTTTTTTGGTCTCTTCTTTATTTACTACTCTAGGGCCAGATTGATATTCGCCATATTCAGCAGTATTTGAAATAGAATAATTCATATTCGCAATTCCACCTTCATAAATTAAATCAACAATCAATTTAACTTCATGAACTGTCTCAAAATATGCCATCTCTGGTTCATATCCAGCTTCAACTAAAGTTTCATAACCATTTTTAATTAGCTCAACCAAACCTCCACAAAGTACTGTTTGTTCACCAAATAAATCTGTTTCAACTTCATCTTTAAATGTAGTTTCAATAATTCCTGATCTTCCTCCACCAACTGCTGAAGCATAAGATAAAGCTAAGTCTCTTGCCTTTCCTGAACCATCTTGATGAACAGCAAATAAACATGGTACTCCACCTCCTTTTTCGTATTCACTTCTAACTAAGTGACCAGGTCCTTTGGGAGCAACCATAAAAACATCTAGATCTTTTCTAGCTTTAATTAAATCGTAATGAACATTTAAACCATGAGCAAAAGCGATACTTGTCCCCTCTCTTACTCGTTGTTCAATATGATTTTTATAAATTTCCGCTTGTAGTTCATCTGGTGTAAGAATCATTACTACATCAGCCCATTCTGCAGCATCTGATAAATTCATTACCTTTAATCCTTTTGATTCTGCTTTAGCTGCACTTGATGAACCTTCTCTCAAAGCAACAACAATATCTTTTACTCCACTATCTTTTAAATTTAAAGCGTGAGCATGTCCTTGACTACCATAACCAAAAATAGCAACCTTTTTACTTTTAATCAGATTTACATCCGCATCTTTTTCATAAAACATTTTCATATCGTCTCTCCTATTAAATTAATTAAATATTTTAGCACCTCTGGTCATAGCTACTGCCCCAGTTCTCGAAGTACTAATAAGTCCTAAGGGCTTTAATTTTTTATTCATTTTATCAATTTCCCTTCTTAAAGCAGTTATTTGAATAACCGCTGAAGATTTTGTTTCATCTAATATTATGGGATTAAATTTTTTACAAGCATTTAAGCATTTTTGAATTTTATTTCTTTTTCCAACAACTTTAAATAATGCCATTTCTTTGAATATTACTCCTTTATCTTCTCTTTTAAATTCAGCAACTTTATGAACTGGTACTAATTTTGTTAATTGAAGTTTTATTTGATCAATAACTTGAGGTGTTCCAGTAGTAACAATTGTTATTCTTGAAATATTTTTAACAGCATCAACTTCAGCAACTGCTAATGACTCGATATTGTACCCACGGCCTGAAAATAAACCCACTACCCTTGCCAAAACTCCGGCCTCATTATCCACCCATACTACAAAGATATATGTATCTGGTTTCTGTTTTTTCGTAGGTATGCTGTAAGCTGACTTTGATTTCGCCATTATGATTATACTAAGGCTTTGCCTTTTCCTTTAATTTTATTTTCCTCTTGATCATTTGGACCTAAAATCATTTGGTTATGTGGTTTTCCAGATGGGATCATTGGAAAACAATTTTCATTAGGATCCACATGACAATCAAAAATAACTGGCCCATCATAATCAATCATTTCTTGAATTTTATCATCAAGGTCAGATGGATTATCTGCTTTAATTCCTTTACATCCATATGCCTCTGCCATTTTCATAAAATCAGGTAATGCTTCAGAGTAACTCTCAGAATAATTTTTTTCATGAAGCAACTCCTGCCATTGTCTAACCATTCCCATATATTGATTATTCAAAATAAATATTTTAATAGGAAGATTATATTGAACTGCCGTAGACATTTCTTGCATGGTCATTAATACTGAAGCCTCACCTGCAATATCTATTACAAGTTTTTCAGGATGAGCAATTTGAACTCCGACTGCTGCTGGCAACCCATATCCCATGGTTCCTAAACCACCAGATGTCATCCATCTGTTTGGTTTATTAAATTTATAATGTTGAGCAGCCCACATTTGGTGTTGTCCAACCTCTGTAGTAACATAAGTATCTTTATTCTTAGTTAATTCATAAAGTCTTTGAACAGCATGTTGAGGTTTTATACTTTCATTACTATTTACAAAATTAAGAGAATCTTTTTCTCTCCATTTTTCAATTTGCTCCCACCACTTAGCAATATTTGATTTATTTGACTTGCTATGACCATTTTTTCTTTTAGCAATTGTTTTATTAATTTTACTGATTACACTCGTAACGTCTCCAACTATTGCAAGATCCACTTTGATAATTTTATTAATTGATGATGGATCTATATCAATATGAACCTTTTTTGAATTTGGTGAAAACTCATCAATTTTTCCTGTAATACGATCATCAAATCTTGCGCCGATGTTAATTAAAAGATCACAATCATGCATAGCATTATTTGCTTCATATGTACCATGCATACCAAGCATTCCTAAAAATTGATTATCATCTCCAGGGTACGCACCTAATCCCTGAAGCGTAGAAGTTATAGGAAAACCAGTTAGCTCAACAAATTCTCTTAAAACCTGACTTGCTTTTGGACCTGAGTTAATTACTCCACCACCACTATAGATGATTGGTTTTTTGGACTTGCTTAATAATTTAACTAATTCATCAATTTGATCTTGAGAAAATTTATTATGGGATTTTCCATTTAATTTTTTTTCTTTATTTGGTTTTTTGTATTTTGTTTTTGCAAACTGAATATCTTTTGGAATATCAATTAAAACTGGTCCTGGTCTTCCAGTTGTTGCAACTCTAAAAGCTTCATGCATAACTTTAGAAAGATCATTTATATCTTTTACTAACCAATTGTGTTTCGTACAAGGTCTTGTAATTCCTGTAGTATCACATTCTTGGAAAGCATCAGTTCCAATTAAATGTGTTGGAACCTGACCAGAAATACAAACTAACGGTACGGAATCCATATAAGCATCTGTTAAAGCAGTAACAACATTAGTTGCCCCAGGACCTGATGTAACTAAAACTACACCTGGTTTTCCTGATGATCTCGCATAACCTTCAGCTGCGTGACCAGCACCTTGTTCGTGTCTAACTAAAATATGTTTTATAGAAGGATGATTTTTTAATTCATCATAAATCGGTAACACTGCGCCACCTGGATACCCAAAGATATGTTCTACCTTTTGGTCTTCAAGACATTTGAATACAATTTCTGCTCCAGTCAATAATTTTGGCATTATGCAATCTAGCTGAAGTTGTGCTCATTGGTCAAGTTTAAGAATGAAAATTTTAAATTTTTTTCAAAAAATTATTTAAGTTTTGTGGCTTTAGTTTTATCCAACTGATCATGTTACCTCTAGCCCAAGTACTTTGTCTTTTGGCGTATTGTCTAGTTTTTATGGCTATTTTATCTCTAGTATCATTCAAATTTTTTTGTTTTTTTAAATATTCTTTAATTTCGTTAACTCCTATGGCCTTGTTGGCAATTTTATCTTTTCTAACCCTTAGCTTTATGAAATCTTTTACTTCTTTTATTGCTCCATTTTCTATCATCTCCCGTGTTCTTACATTGATACGCTCTATTAATTCATGTCTAGGAAAATCAATATAAACTTTAAAAAAGTCATCTTCCATGAAGTTTGGTTTTGTATTTTTGACCCATTCAGTTAAAGATTTTTTTGTAAACTTTTTAACTTCATAAGCTCTGATGGATCTTTGAGTGTCTGTAGGGTTTATTTTTCCTATTGAGGATGGATCTAATTTTAATAGTTTTTCATAAAACTTCTTTTGTCCAAGTTTTTTTTGCAAATCTCTAATTTGATTTCTTAATTTAAATGAAATATTTGGTATTTTAACTAAACCATCTGTTAAAGCTTTAAAGTATAAACCTGTCCCTCCAACAAGAATTGGAGTTTTTTTTCTTTTTTGAACTTCCTTAATTTTTTTAATTACTAGCTTAAGCCAATCACCTGTGGAGAAGTTTTTTTTTACATTATGAAAACCATATAAGTGATGTTTTATTTTCTGATATCTTTTTGGATCTGGTCTAGCTGACAAGATTTTAAGCTCTTTGTATACTTGCATGCTATCTGCATTAATGATCTCTCCATCGACTTTTTTTGCAACTTTAATTGCAAAACTTGATTTTCCTGATGCTGTAGGTCCAGATATTAATATTATCTTGGATTTTAAATCCATTGTTAGTCTAGCTTAACACCAATGTATCGTCTTTGATTTTGATTATTATAGATTGCGAGTAGAACTGTCTTTTGATTTGAATTTAAAACTTCCTTAATAATATTTCTTAAGTCATCTGCTGATCTGATTTTTTTCTTCTGAGCTTCAACAATAATACTATTTAGCTCTATTGAATTTGCTACAGGGCTATTGTTAGCAATTTTTGTTATCACAAGTCCTGTTGTCTGATTTGGTAAATTTCTATTTTTGATATCTTCTTTAGCCAATGGTCTTACTGCAATTCTTAAACTTTGAATTATTTCTTCATTATTTTGTTTTTGAGTTTCTGGATTTTTACTTATTTTAAAATCATCTGAAGTTTCTAATCTTCCTAAGACAACATTTTTGATGATCTCTTTTTTATCTCTCCAAATTTTAACTTCAACTTTTTTTCCAACTTCTGTTCGTGCAACGATAGCTGGAAGTTCTTTCATTTGGTTTATTTTTTCGCCATTAAATTCTAAAATAATATCACCAGATTGTATTCCTGCTTTTTCTGATGGACTATTTTCTGCAACACTAGCAACTAATGCTCCTCGTGCTTTATCTAATTTTTCAACTTCAGCAATTTCTTTTGTTACATCTTGAATTCTAACACCTAACCAACCTCTCTTTGTTTCACCAAATTCGATTAATTGTTTAATTACAATTTGAGCACTGTTTGATGGTATGGAAAATCCAATACCAATAGAACCATTACGTCCAAGAATTGCTGTATTTATTCCAATCACATTTCCCTCCATATCAAATAATGGACCACCTGAATTTCCAGAGTTGATAGATGCATCTGTCTGAATAAAATCTTCATATCGTGATAAACCAATTGATCTATTTCTAGCTGAAATAATTCCAGCAGTCACGGTTCCACCTAAGCCAAATGGATTCCCAATTGCCAAAACCCAATCCCCAATTCTTGCTTTATCAGAGTCACCAAATGCTACTGGAATAAACTTTTCTTCTGTTTCTAATTGCAAAACAGCAATGTCCATTAGAGGGTCAGCGCCCAGAACCTTAGCTTTAAATTCTTGGTCACCATTTACCCTAACTATAATGTCGTCAGCATCTTGGATAACATGATTATTCGTTACCACAATTCCTTTCTCATCAATTATAAATCCAGAACCTAAAGCAGCTGATTGTCTTTCTTGGGGTGTTCCAAATTCCTTAAACATATCCTCAAAAGGAGACCCCGGAGGAAATTGAAAAGGAAAAGGATTAGAATTTGTTGTGATAGTGGTTGTTGTAGAAATATTTACCACAGAAGGCATTAATTTTTCAGCAAGATCTGCAAATGAAGCAGGAACTGGTTTAGAATTCACATTTAATGAAAAAGTAAATGAAATAACTAGCGTTAAGAATATAAGTTTAATCTTATTCATATTAACTCTTAATATAATAAATAATTATAAAACCTATTAGTGCAAAAATAAGTCCGCCTGATCTAAGCTGACTATCTTTAACAAGTTCTAATTTTTTCAACATACTTTTCATTTTTGCTGGAAATAAGGCGTACAAAATTCCTTCAATAAATAAAAAAAGACCAAAAGCTATAACTAGCTCACGCATTTAAGAATTATTGTTGGATTTCAGGTTTTATATTTCCAAAAAATTTAAAAAATTCACTATCGGGTGATAAAATTAATGAAGTTTCGCCACCAATAAGAGCTTTTTCATATGCCTGCATAGCTCTATAGAAAGCAAAAAATTCTGGATCTTTACCAAAAGCGTCAGCAAATATTTTATTTCTTTCTCCATCACCTTCCCCTTTCATGATCTCAGACTGTTTTTGAGCATCTGCCAAGATTACTGTAACCTCTTTATCAGCAGTTGATGTAATAGTGACAGCCATCTCAGCACCTTTTGCTCTAAATTCTTTTGCTTCTCTCTCCCTTTCAGTTTGCATTCTTCTGTAAATTGCATCACTGTTTGCTTGGGGTAGATCTGCTCTTTTAATTCTAACATCAACAATATTAATTCCAAAGTTTTGTGCTTCGTTATTAACACCTTCTTTAATTAGAGCCATTTGCTTAGATCTATCTTTAGATAATAATGTTTGTAACTCCTCTTGACCTAATACATTTCTTATTCTTGAATTTATAATTGTCGATAATCTTGATCTTGCAACTCTTTCATTTCCAACTGAAATATAAAACTTCAGTGGATCAACGATTTGAAATCTTGCGAATGCATCTACAATCAAACGCTTCTGATCCGATGCAATAACCTCTTCTGGTGGAGCATCTAAGTTTAAAATTCTTTTATCTAAATAAACAACGTTTTGAATAAAAGGAATTTTAAAATTTAATCCTGGCTTCATTATAATTCTTTTTGGATCACCAAATTGAAGAATAATTGCTTGGTTAACTTCCTTAACTATAATTACTGATAAAAAAGCTACAACACCTATTGCAACCAGTACTCCTGCTAAAATTTTTCCAGCTTTCATTTTAATTTGTCGCTTTCTTTTTTAACTCAGGCAATGGTAAGTATGGAACTACTCCTGAACCTGCATTTTTTTCTATAATTACTTTATCTATATCTGCTAAAACTTTTTCCATAGTTTCTAAATACATTCTCTCTTGAGTAACTGCTTTTGAGTTTTTATACTCATTATAAATTGCTATAAATCTGCTTGCCTCACCTTCAGCTTTTGCAACAACTTCTTTTTTATACGCTTCTGCTGCTTGTAAAATTTTTTGCGCTTCCCCTCGTGCTCTTGGAATAACATCATTAGCATAGGCTTCAGCTTCATTTTTAGATCTTTCCATATCTGCCCTTGCAGCCTGTACGTCTCTAAATGCATCAATTACTTGATCTGGTGGGTCAGCTTTTTGAGTTTGAACTTGTGTAATTTGAATTCCACTTTCGTAATCGTCTAAAATACTCTGGATTATATTTTGTGTCTCAACCTCAATTTTAGACCTACCCTCTGTTAAAATTGGTTGAATATCACTCTTCGCTATCACTTCTCTCATTGCAGTTTCAGCAGCTGCTTTAACTGTGCCTTCTGGGTCTTGAATTTTAAATAAAAAATTCCCTGCATCTTTAATTACCCAGAATACTGAAAAATCTATATTAACAATATTTTCATCTCCGGTTAACATTAAGCTTTCCTGTGGAACATCAGCAACACCACCACCTGTAGAAAAACCACTGTCTCTTTCAGATCTAAATCCTATATCCATTCTATTAACTTTAGTTACCTTTGGAGTTTGCACTGTTTCAACAGGAAACGGTATGTGATAGTTCAAACCAGGCTGTGTAGTTTTTACAAACTTACCAAATCTTAGTACAACGCCTTGCTCATCGGGTAATACTCTATAAAGACCACTTGCTAACCATACAAAAACTAAAACCAATAAAATTAGACTTATTGATTTTCCTCCTGAAGTTTTTCCACCAGGTAAAAATCTTTTAATTTTATCTTGAAGATCTCTAATTAATTCGTCAACGTTTGGTGGTGTCGGACCTCTACCTGATCCATTACCACTGCCACCTCCACCAGGAGGTGAACCCCAAGGACTTTGGCCTTTATAATCGTCTGACATATGTCAACTTATATAGTGTCTTTATTGCAAAAAACAAGTAATGATACTTTTATGAATGATAAAAAACCTGAACTTAGTGCCGCAATGAAAAGTAAGCTAGAGCCCAAAAAATTCACTAAAAATCCTATTCTTGGAACTAAGTTTACAATTGCAATCTCTAGTGCAAAAGGTGGCGTTGGTAAATCTACATTTGCAACGAATCTTGCTTTAGCTTTAAAAAAAATTGGATGCAAAGTTGGTCTTTTAGATGCAGATATTTATGGTCCGTCAATTCCTAAAATGTTTGATATTAATGAAAAACCAAAAAGTGATGGCCAAAAATTAGATCCAATAAGTAAATATGGTATTCAATGTATGTCGATTGGTTTTTTAGCTGATCAACAAACTCCAATGATATGGCGTGGTCCTATGGTTACTAGTGCAATTAAAACTTTTACTCAGAAAGTAAATTGGAAAGATTTGGATTTTATCATAGTGGATATGCCTCCAGGAACTGGTGATACTCAACTTACTTTTTCTCAAGAAATAAAAATGGATGGTGCAATAATCGTGAGCACGCCTCAAGAAGTAGCTCTTTTAGACGTTAAAAGAGGAATTAAAATGTTTGATAAGCTTGGAGTTAAAATTTTGGGTTTAGTTGATAACATGAGTTTTTTCATTGGAGACGATGGAAAAAAATATAAAATTTTTGGAGAAGGTGGGGTTAAGAAAACTGCAGAAGAATTCCAAAAAGAATTTTTAGGTGAAATTCCAATTAATCCAGAAGTTGGTAAAACTGGTGATGAAGGAAAGCCAATTGTAGAAACTAGCCCTGAGCATGAAATTTCTAAAATATATTTAAATTTTGCTGAAAAAATTAAATCAACTTATCTTTAAGATCAAAAGCAGTCATTAATTCATTCCATTCTCTTTTGGACAGTCCAGAACTTTCAACATCAACATTTTCACCCTTGATAAGTTTTTGAATAATTAATTTTCCTTTTGCAGAAACCTCAGTACCACCAACTCTATAATCCATAAAAGCATCATAAGTTATAGGAACCCATTTTTTTACAGTTTCCAGCATTATGTCGGCATAAATTCTAATTTCATATTGAGCATGACTATCAGCTCTTAATCTTAAAAAATTCATTAAGTTTAATAAATCAGTTTTCCAATACCATTGGGTATAGGTATTAAGTGTTAAATTCATTCTTGCGAGTTCTCTTGCTAAACCTTTTTTATTTTCATCAATAGTTGATCCATCAAATCTTTCATTAAGCATAGTCTCGTAATTATCATAAGTTCTTTCTGCATCACTTTTTAAAAGTTCTAAAACTTCCTCTGCCTGTTTTCCTTCTAAGACATCTCCTCTACCCTGTCTGTTACTAGTTGATTGAGCAGCTAAATTTTCTTGTGATGGCAAATAAAATTCTTTATCTAAAATTGAATATCTAGCAGAATATTCATTAACATTTGCAGTTCTATGTCTAATCCATTGTCTTGCAATAAATATTGGAAGCTTAACATGATATTTAATTTCACACATTTCGAATGGGGTGCTGTGCCAATGCCTCATCAAATATTTTATTAAACCTTTATCAGTTGAAACTTGTTTGGTGCCTTTTCCGTACGATACTCTAGCTGATTGAACTATGGATGTGTCATCACCCATATAATCAACAACCCTTACAAAACCATGATCTAAAGCCGGAATTGCTTCATACAGGATTTTTTCAAGCTCAGGAGCAGTAACTCTTTTTGTTTGATTGCTTTGAGATTGTTGATTTTTTATTTCATTTTGTTGTTCTTTAGTTAATTTCATGATTGTTATTGAATCTGTTGCAATTACTTTTATATTAATAATGTTGGTTTTCCAACTACGACGATAAACGAATTTCGTAATAACCATTGCGGACGTGGGGGCAGTACCCACCACCTCCACCATTTCAACTTATGGGGGTGAACTAGATTCGACGGGTGACTAAAGGCTATTCTTTCGTTCGGGATTGTTCCACCGTAACGGGCTAATTTATAATTGCTAACGAAAGTTACGCACTTGCTGCCTAATTAACTTGGTTAATTAAGCAAACGGGGTCTGGGGCACCTGGCAACAGAACGCCCCTTTAATTTAAATATTTATCCAAAGTTTTTTTATCTGAGACAACAATAAAATCATCAAAATGGATAGATTGATCGGGGTATTCAATTCCAATTCGTTTTCCCGAGTCTCTATAAATACCTATTCTTATATAACTTCCAGTATAACGTCCTTTCCAATCATAAGTGATACCCTCATAATCAAATATTAATTTGTTATCTTTAAAAATTTTTACAAAACCATCATCATCCTTTGTATTATAGATTCCAATTTTATACGTGCTCCATTCACCTAATTTAGCAACTTTAAATGATTTGTTCGGTGTGAGTATAAAATTATTTTTTATTTTTTTTTCACCTCTATTTTTTTCTTGAAATACAAACCAATTTAACTCTTTTTTTTTGAACTTCGCTCTTATACCGTGAATATCACTTTCCTTTTGACTCCAAGATTTACCTGCACTTCCTCCGGTATCTCCTCCTAAATCTAATACATTTCCATTTTCATAAAACCTTATTCCTAAAAGAGGACTCCTTTTCATAGGATCATGCTGGTTTTTGAATTGAAAAAATAACACTCTGTCATCTATATGAGTAAAATCTTTAGGAAGTCTTGTTTTAAAACCAATCCATATTTCTTTATTTAAAGTTCTTTTTTGCTTTGTCTGAAATTCTGCTCTTTCTGTTTCTTTTCCTTTTTTTTTATAAGGATCATTATTCCATCCATGTTTAACTGTAACTTCAAGATACTTATTGCCATCAAAATCTTTTTTAATTTTAAATG
The DNA here is from genome assembly GCA_902532645.1 of uncultured Pelagibacteraceae bacterium. Lineage (GTDB taxonomy): Bacteria > Pseudomonadota > Alphaproteobacteria > Pelagibacterales > Pelagibacteraceae > Pelagibacter. Next base: position 19,953 of record CACAIU010000004.1, read on the forward strand.
GTTTTAAACCAGCGCCCTTATCGTTGATTGTTAATTTTTTTAACTTTAATTTTCCTTCTTTTTGTTTTTCAAAGTCCTCAAAGAAATTCCATGGCGACTTTACCTTTTTATCTACATAATCTGGAACAGGCACCTTTTCCCAACCATAGGCAGTAATTGAAAATGATAAAATTAAAAAAATTATTAATAAAATTATTCTCATTATGAAAGAATATAAGAATTTTATTAAAACAAATAAATACATTTATTTGTTTTAATAAATTGAAATATTAATTTTAGTACAATTTCAGGTTCTTGGGTACGATAAGAGAATAATTGCCCCCGATTTCAATGAAGTTTCAAAACAAGGTTTGGGACAAAAATTAAAACTTTCAATGAAGTCCTCAATGAAGTCTTTCAAAAAAGTGTTATTTTCTGTTATAAAATGGTTTAAGGCGTAAAACAGAACGCCCCCTATTTAATTTGATTTTTTTTTAATCTCAGCTTGAGCGGCAGCCAACCTCGCAACAGGAACTCTATAAGGTGAACAAGAAACATAATTCAATCCTGCATTTGAACAAAAAGATATACTATGTGGATCTCCTCCATGCTCTCCACAAATACCTAATTTAAGATTTTTATTTTGTTTTCTTCCTTTTTCTACTGCTATTTCAACTAAATCTGAAACTCCTTCATCTATTGAAACGAAAGGATCAACAGAAAAAATTTTGTTTTCTAAATAGTCATTTAAAAATTTACCACTATCATCCCTACTAATTCCAAAAGTAGTTTGAGTTAAATCATTTGTTCCAAAACTAAAGAATTCTGCATGCTTAGCGATTTCCTTCGCTTTTATAGCTGCTCTAGGTAGTTCAATCATCGTGCCTACTAAAAAATTGATTTTTAATTTATGTTCATGTTGAACTTGACTTGCTGTTCTAATTACCAGGTCTTTCATTATTTTTATCTCAGCCTCTGTAGATACCAAGGGTATCATTATTTCAGGAAATGCAGATTTAACTTTACTTTTTTTAAGGTGTGCTAATGCTTCAAAAATTGCTTTACATTGCATTTCATAAATTTCTGGAAAAGATATTCCCAGACGGCAGCCTCTATGACCTAGCATTGGATTTTGCTCATGAAGCTCTTCAATTCTTGACTTAACCTCTTTAACTGAAAGATTAACTATATTAGCAACCTCATTAATCTCCTTTTCTGTACGTGGTAAAAATTCATGTAATGGTGGGTCTAACAATCTTACTGTGACCGGTAATCCGCTCATAATTTTAAAAATATCAATAAAATCTTTTCTTTGATGTGGCAATAATTTTTCTAATGCTATTGCTCTGTCTTCTTTAGTTTTTGATAAAATCATTTCTCTTACAGACAAAATTCTTTCTTCATCAAAAAACATATGTTCGGTTCTACAGAGTCCAATACCCTCTGCACCAAAGTCTTTTGCTGTTTTAGTGTCTTTTGGGGTTTCAGAATTTGTTCTTACTTTTAATTTTCTAAAACTATCAGCCCAAGACATTAACTTCGAGAAATCACCAGATATTTCTGGTTTTACAGTTGAAACACTTCCGGCAATAATTCTTCCAGTTGAACCATCTATAGTAATTATATCTCCTTCTTTAATTTCCATTGAAGAAGTTTTAAAAGATTTATTTTCATAATTTATATCAATTTCACTTGATCCTGATACACATGGTCTGCCCATACCTCTTGCAACAACAGCCGCATGACTTGTCATTCCTCCTCTAGCAGTTAAAATTCCTTTAGCGGCATGCATTCCTTGTATATCTTCTGGAGAAGTCTCTACTCTAACCAAAATTGTATCTTGCATCATTGCGGTTAATCTTTCAGCTTCTTCTGATGTAAATACAACTTTACCACTGGCAGCACCTGGTGATGCTGGCAATCCATTTGCTATTACATTAATTGAACTTTTTTCATCCAAAGTAGGGTGCAAAAGTGTATCTAAAGAATTAGGATCAATTCTTAATACAGCTTCCTTTTTAGAAATTAATTTTTCTTTAACCATATCAACTGCGATCTTCACTGCTGATTTTGCTGTTCTTTTTCCTGATCTTGTTTGAAGCATCCATAGTTTACTATTTTCAACTGTAAACTCTACGTCTTGCATATCTTTATAATGTATCTCTAATTTTTTCAAAATTTTTTGAAGTTCTTTAAAGACTTTAGGCATAGACTCTTCCATTGATAACTCTTTTACTTTAGCATCTCTCCTAGCTTTTTTCGTTATGTATTGAGGAGTCCTTGTGCCCGCTACAACATCTTCGCCTTGCGCATTAATTAAATACTCACCATATATTTCATTTGATCCATCTGACGGATTTCTTGTAAACACAACTCCTGTTGCACAATCATCACCCATATTTCCAAAAACCATTGATTGAACGTTTACAGCAGTTCCCCACTCGGCTGGAATTTGATTTAATTTTCTATAAACTTTTGCTCTATTACTTTCCCACGATAAAAATACTGCACTTATTGCTCCTAGTAATTGTTCGTGAACATCTTGAGGAAAATCTTTTTTTGCCTTTTCTCTTACTGTTCTTTTAAAATCTTCAATTAATCCATCCCAATCACTTTCATCTAAATCTGTATCTAACAAAACACCTTTCGTAAGTTTATAATTTTCAATTAATTCCTCAAAATGATAACCTTCTACACCCATTACCACATTACCGTACATTTGAATGAATCTTCTATAACTGTCTTTAGCAAATCTTCCATTTGAAGTTTTAATTGCTAAAGCTTTAACTGTTTTATCGTTAAGACCCAGATTTAGAATAGTATCCATCATACCTGGCATTGATACTCTTGCACCAGACCGTACAGATAATAAAAGTGGATTTTTTAAGTCCCCAAATTTCTTAGAAACATCTTTTTCAATTAATTTTAATTCTTTTTTAATTTGAGAAATTAAACTTTTATTTAATCTTTTTTTATCCTTATAAAAAATTTCGCAAACTTTTGTGGATATTGTAAAACCAGGAGGCACTGGAAGACCCATTCTTCCCATTTCAGAAAGATTAGCACCTTTTCCTCCTAAAAAGTTTTTAGGATTTTTAATTTTTTTACTATCCTTAGAATTAAAGTTTAATATAAGTTTTTTCATTAATGGGAGTCGATTAGAGAAAAATTAACATAATTGTTGAACGTTTTACACATCATTTGAATTAGTTCCAGCCTATTCTTCTTTATGACCAGATCATCTTCGTTCACAATTACATTATCAAAAAAGTCAAAAACCTCTCTTTTGACGCTAGCTAAATTGTCCAATGTTTGAACATAATTTTCATCTTTATTGATGCCTGAAAAATATTTCCTTAATTCACTAATTTTTTTAAATAGGTTTTTTTCTAACTCAGTTTTAAAAATTCCAGGGTCAGTTGTATTTGATAATTCTATTTTATCTTTTTTTAATTCACCGTCTAAAATGTTTGAGGCTCTTTTATAGCTTGCAATAATATCTAAACCATTTGGTTTGTTAATAATTTTATTTAAATGTTTAGCTTTATTAAAAATAATGACAGATTGATCTAAGTTAAAAGAACTAGTTGATGCTTGAATTATATCATTTCTAATATTTTCTTCCTTCATGTGATATTTTAATCTATCCATCAAAAAATCTGATAATTCATTTTGTAGAGATTGGTTATCAATTTCAAAACCTTGATCTAAATACAGGCTTAAAGAATAATTAATTAGATCTTTTATTTTAAAATCTTTTTTATTTTCAACTATTATTCTTATTACCCCCAATGCTAATCTTCTTAGAGCATACGGATCTTTCGAACTTGTTGGTTTTTGATTTAAACCAAAAAAACCAACTAAAGTATCTATCTTATCAGCTAAAGAAAGGGCTATGCTAAATGGTTTTTTTGGAACTCTTGAACCTGAACCTGTGGGTAAATATTGCTCACTTATCGCCAAAGCTAAATCTTTATCAAAACCTTGTGCGTTAGCAAAATAACCTCCCATTACACCTTGGAGTTCTGGAAATTCACCTACTAGTTCTGATAATAAATCAACTTTACAAATTGATGCTGACAATTCAACTTTTTCTTTACTGATTAAAAGTTCATCAGATATCATTCCACCCAATTTTCTCATTCTTTGGGCTTTATCGAAATAACTTCCTAATCCTTTAAAATAATTCATTGATTTTAATTCAGTAACTTTTTTAACCATATTTTGAGATTTATCTTTTTTCCAAAAAAATTCTGCATCACTTAATCTTGCTTCAACTACTCTTTCATTTCCTAATTTAATTAATCCCTTTTTGTCTTTTTTGTTTGCAACCACTAAAAACTCATTGGTGATATTTTCTTTATTATCAAATATAGGAAAATATTTTTGATGGTATTGCATGGTAATAATTAATATTTCTTTTGGAATATTTAAAAATTTTTTATCAAATTCACAAAGAAGGATATTTGGTTGATCTGTTAAATCTACAACTTCATTAAGTAATCTAGGATTATGTTGGATCTTAATATTTTTATTTTTTAATATATTGTTAAATTTTTTTTCTATTAATTTTTTTCTTTCATTATGATCAACGATAATGTCAATTTTTTTAAAAAAACTTTTATAATTTTTAAATTCTAAGAAAGACTTTTTATTTTCCTCAAATTCTTTATCAATAAAAGTTGAGTTAGAAGATGTTAGGTGATGAAAATTAAAATTTAATTTTTTTTTATCAAATACAGATAGAATTGATTTTAACGGTCTCCCCCAATTTAGGTCAAAGGTTCCCCAATACATTGATTTTTTCCATTGAATTTTACTTAACAATATTGGGATAAATTCCTCTAGCAATTCATGTGTGTGTAGTTTTTTTGATTTTGTCTTGAAAAAATAAAATTCTCCTTTGTCTGTTTTCTTTTGGTAGAGATCCTTTTTTACGATTTTATTTGACCTAACAAAACCCTCTAGTGCTACCTCTGGTGAGTTGATATTTGGACCTTTAATCTCCTCAGATTTTAGTACAACATTTTTTTGAACACCTTCAAATAATATCACTAGTCTATTTGGTGTTGAATATGACGAGCTTTTTTTAAATAAAATTGATTTTTCTAAAAATAAATCATTAAAACTTTTAAGTAATTCTTCCCTTGAATTTTGTTGAAGATTTGATGGTATTTCTTCACTAAATAATTCTAAAAAAAACTCTGACATTATTTTTGACTAGCTAACCAAACACCTGCTGCAGATTTTGTAATATCTCTTATTCTAGCAATATAACCAGCTCTTTGTGCAACACTGATTGCACCTCTTGCATCTAAAATATTAAACACATGACTGGCTTTTAAACATTGATCATATGCAGGTAAAGAAATTTTTTTTTCTACCAAATCTTTTGCCTCAGACTCATGCATTTCAAACATTTTCAAAAGTGTTTCTACATTCGCGTGTTCAAAATTGTATGCTGAAAATTCTCTTTCGGCTTGGTGAAATACCTCTTGATATTTTACACCTTCATCATTCCACAATAAATCATAAACGTTTTTTTCTTTTTGAGTGAACATACAAATTCTTTCTAAACCATAAGTGATTTCAACTGATACAGGTTTACAATCAAATCCAGCCATTTGTTGAAAATAAGTGAATTGAGTAATTTCCATTCCATCACACCATACTTCCCACCCCAATCCTGCAGCACCTAATGTTGGACTTTCCCAATCATCTTCAACAAATCTTATATCATGATCATTATGATCTATTCCTATAGTAGATAAACTATTTAAATAAAGTTTTTTTATATTTTCAGGGGAGGGTTTAATTAATACTTGAAATTGATAATAGTGTTGTAACCTGTTTGGATTATCTCCATATCTTCCATCTGTAGGTCTTCTTGATGGTTGTACGTAAGCTGCTTTCCATGGTTTATTTCCAAGTGACCTTAGGGTAGTAGCTGGATGAAAAGTTCCTGCACCAACCTCCATATCATAAGGTTGAAGAATAATGCAACCTTTTTTACTCCAAAATTTCTGAAGATTTAAAATTGTATCTTGGAATGTTTGAATTTTTTTTTTTTCTTTTTTTGCTTTAGAAACCATATCTTTGCCAAATTGATCTTTCATCTAAAATACTTGCTATTTGATCTACTTGATTGTTGGATGAAGAAAGTTTTTGACTTAACCATCCTTTTGATTTTTCAAATTTTTTAATAATTACATCTTCACCAAATTTATCTTTTAATATTTCATGTGCGTTTCCTATTCCATCAATCAATCCTAAATTTTTTGCTTTACTACCTGACCAAAACTCACCTGAAAAAAGTTCTACATCAGATTTGTTTAATTTTGATCCTCTACTTTTTTCAACAACATCTATAAAGTCTTTATGAAGATCCAATTGAATATTTTTTAACCTTTCAATATCCTCGTTTTTTTCTTCTAAAAATGGATCAAGTGTACTTTTGTTTTTGCCAGCAGTATGAACCCTTCTTTCGACCCCAATTTTTTTTATCAACTCAGTAAATCCAAAAGAAGAATATATCACTCCTATAGATCCAATTATTGAACTTGAATTTGCATAAATTTCGTCCCCAGCACAAGAAATCAAATAACCTCCAGAAGCTGCTACGTCTTCAGCGAATACAATAACTTTTTTTTTGTGTTTTTTTGCTTGTTGTCTAATAAAACTGTAGATTAAATGAGATTGAACTGGTGATCCTCCTGGAGAATTGATTGATATAGCAACACATGCCGCTTTTTTAAGAGAAAAAGTCTTTTTAATTAGTTCTTCTTGACCTGCAAAATCCATACCTTGTTTAAATTTTCCTGCATTGCCAATAACCCCACTTAATTTTAAGTGAGCTACAATTTTTTTCTTTTTAAAAAAAGAGAACATAGGTAAGTCTTATAGAATTATTTATTGATTATAAAGACTACTTATAATTGAAGAAACTGGTGCGTCAATTGATAAGTAATATATATAAACAAATTATACTAATTTAAAAATGTTATGGGAACAGTTGTACAGCTAAAAAATCAGATAAATGATTCATATTTTCAGCTTAAAGACTCGGTTGAAGAAAAACTAATTTTAACCGAAGAAAAAATAAAATCAAAATTATCTAGTGACGTACAGTTGGTTCAAAAAATGACAGATTATCACATAGAAACTGGAGGAAAAAGACTAAGAGCTTTACTAACATTGGGTACTGCAAAATTATGCGGTTACTCTAAAGGCTCTAGAGATATAAATTTAGCTGCGTGTGTTGAATTAATTCACAGCGCAACGTTGATGCATGATGATGTAATTGATGAAGGCAGTGTTAGAAGAGGTAAAGAAACTTTAAATAAAGTTTGGGATAATCATTCGTCAGTTTTAATAGGAGATTATCTGTTGAGTAGATGTTTTGAAATGATGGTAGAAGACGGAAACCTAGAAGTTTTAAAATTATTATCGTCCACTTCATCTAAAATTGCTCAAGGAGAAATTCTACAACTTCAACACAAAGGTGAAGTTGATATGCTGGAAGAAACATATTTAAAAATAATCTCAGCTAAAACTGCTGAGTTATTTGCTGCAGCAACTAAAGTTGGTGCAATTTTATCTGATGCAGAAAATAAAGAAAAAGATGCTTTAGAATTTTATGGAAGAAACTTGGGATTAACTTTTCAAATAGCAGACGACACACTAGACTATAATGCTGAGCTCAAATTATTTGGTAAAAAAATTGGTCAAGATTTTTTTGAAGGAAAAATTACCTTACCAATAATTTTACTTTTTCAAAAACTAGAAAATGATGAAAAGAAAATTTTATCAAATATGTTTAAAAAAGATTTAAGAACAAAAGATGACTTTAATGAAATTATTGCTCTTATAAATAAGTATAAAATAATTCAGGAATGCTATCAAAAAGCTCAGCACTATATAAATTTAGCATCAAATTCTCTAAGTGTATTTAAAGACTCTGAAGAAAAAAATATTCTTAAAAGATTAACATCATTTAGTTTATCAAGAAATTTTTAAGGACTTAATAAAGACTTAATCCACTTACCGGAGTTATCTTTGGTATATTTTAATCTCTCGTGAATCCTGTTCTCACCATCTAGCCAAAATTCAATACTATCTGGAGATAAAATCCATCCAGACCAGTGACTTGGTCTTGGTACATCTGATTTGTTGCTATATTTTTTTTTGTAATCTTCTATAGATTTCAACAATTGTTCTCGCAAATTTAATTGTTCACTTTGCTTAGAAGCCCATGCTCCTATTCGACTTTCATACGCTCTAGATGAATAATATTCATCTGCAACCTGATCAGAAACTAACGACACCTTTCCATTAATTCTTATTTGTCTTAGGAGACTTTTCCAATGGAAACACATCGCGGCATTCGGATTTTCTTTTAATTCTTTACCCTTTTGACTATTTAAATTTGTATAAAATACAAATCCATCTTTGTTAAAATCTTTAAGCAAAACCATTCTAACTGAAGGAATGTTGTTTTTATTTGATGTGGCCAAAGCAACAGCGTTTGGATCATTTGGCTCTGTTTTCTTTGCTTCCTCCATCCATTCATGAAATAATTGAATTGGATCTTCTATATCAAGAAAGCAACTATTAAGACCTAAAGAGTTTTTTTGATTCATAATTTAAACAAAATAATCTATATAATATAAATAATGTCATTTAATACTTTTGGAAAGCTATTTCGTTTCACAACTTGGGGAGAGTCTCATGGGCCTGCAATTGGTTGTATTGTTGATGGTTGTCCTCCAAACATAAATCTTAAAGAGCAAGATATTCAAATAGAATTAAACAAAAGAAAACCAGGACAATCTAAATTTACAACTCAGCGAAAAGAGGACGATAAAGTTCACATATTGTCAGGAGTATTTGAGGGTAAAACTACAGGAACACCTATTTCTCTCATAATCTACAACAAAGATATGAGATCCAAAGATTATAGTAAGATTAAAGATAAGTTTAGACCAGGTCATGCAGATTTTACTTATTTTAAAAAATATGGAATTAGAGACTATAGAGGTGGCGGTAGATCTTCTGCTAGAGAAACTGCAGCACGAGTTGCGGCGGGTGCAATAGCAAAAGTTGTCCTTCAAAAAAAATTAGGTAAAAAATTTAAAGTAATTGGTGCAGTAACTCAGCTAGGAATTCTTGGATGTGATACAAACCAATGGAACGATAAAGTAATTTCAAAAAATCCATTTTTTTGTCCAGATAAATCAATGATTAAATTATGGGAAAAATATTTGCTTGGTGTAAGAAAATCAGGATCCTCATGTGGAGCAGTGATTGAAATAAGAGCAAGAGGTATCCCAGTTGGTTTAGGTGCTCCAATTTATTCAAAATTGGATACTGACATAGCTTCAGGTCTAATGAGTATTAATGCAGTTAAAGGTGTAAATATTGGTGCAGGAATGAACTCATCACAATTAAGTGGAGAACAAAATTCAGATGAAATTTCTTCAAAAGGAAATAAATTAAAATTTAATTCAAATAACGCGGGTGGAATTCTTGGTGGAATTTCTACAGGCCAAGAAATTGTTGCATCTTTTGCGGTCAAACCAACATCATCAATTTTAACTAGTAGAAAAACTATAAATAAATTTGGGAAAAATACTTCAATATCTGTTAAAGGTAGACATGATCCTTGTGTAGGAATTAGAGCTGTACCAATTGGTGAAGCTATGATGAACTGTGTTTTACTTGACCACTACTTAATGAATAAAGCCCAGTGTAGTTAGCTTAAATTAATTTTTCACAACTCTTATTGTCTCCTTTTGAAAGAAAATATCAGCAATTTTGTTAGAAATTTGAGAACTATTTAATCCAGCTTTATCATACATTTTTTTTGGATCATCTTGTTCAATAAATTTGTCTGGTAAAGTCATTGATCTAAATTTTAAACCTTTATCAAATACGCCTTTTTCAGCTAATAAATTTTTAACATGAGAACCAAAGCCACCTATTGAACCTTCTTCAACTGTTATCATAAGCTCATGTTCCTTAGCAGATTTTAGTATAAGCTCTTCGTCTAAAGGCTTAGCAAATCTAGCATCTATAACTGTTGTTGAAACTCCTTTTGCTTTTAATTTCTCTGCAGCTAACTTACATTCCTCGAGCCGAGTACCAAGATTTAAAATACAAACCTGTGTTCCATTTTGAATAATTCTCCCTTTACCAATTTCAATTTTTTCATCTATTGATGGAAGATCAACGCCAACTCCTGTACCTCTTGGATATCTAATTGCAGAAGGTCTGTCATTGATATGTACTGAAGTATTAATCATTTTAACTAGTTCAGCTTCATCACTTGCTGCCATGACTATAAAGTTAGGCAAAGTTGATAAGTAAGTTATATCAAATGAACCAGCATGAGTTGATCCATCGGCACCAACTAATCCTGCTCTATCTATCGCAAATCTAACAGGTAAACTTTGAATTGCAACATCATGAACTACTTGATCATATGCTCTCTGTAAAAAGGTAGAATAAATTGCAGCATATGGTTTATAACCCTCGGTTGCTAAACCAGCAGCAAAAGTTACCGCATGTTGTTCTGCTATTCCTACATCAAACATTCTTCTTGGAAACTCCTTTCCAAAAATATCCATACCAGTCCCTCCCGGCATCGCTGCTGTTATTCCAACTATTTTACTATCTTTTTTGGCATGTTTGACTAACGTATTAGCAAAAACTTTGGTATAAGCTGGTAAATTAGATTTGCTCTTTACTTGTTCTCCTGTCTCAATATTAAATTTTGACACTCCATGATAATGGTCATTTGCTTTTTCTGCATAAGCATAACCTTTTCCTTTTTGAGTTTTAATATGGATCATTATAGGACCATCGTGTCTTGAGTCTTTTGCATTTTTTAAAATTGGAATTAGGCTTGATAAATCATGACCATCAATAGGACCTGCGTAATAAAAACCAAGTGAACTAAACAATGTGCCTCCTGTTACTGCTGAACGGAAAAAATCTTCTGCTTTTCCTGCTTTAGCACTAAATCTTTTTGAAAATGCAGATGTAATTAATTTTAAAGTTTCTCTAAGACTAAAATATATTTTACCAGTAAATAATTTTGCCAAGTAAGTTCTCATTGCTCCAACTGGTTTTGCAATTGACATGTCGTTATCATTTAAAATAACAATCATTTTTGTCTTAGATGCTCCAGCATTATTCATGGCTTCGTAAGCCATACCTGCACTAATTGCTCCATCACCTATTACAGCTATTACATTAGAAGACTTATTTTCTAATTTATTTGCCTCAGCAATTCCTAATGCTGATGAAATGGATGTTGAACTATGGGCTGCTCCAAATGGGTCATACTCACTTTCAGATCTTTTTGTAAAACCTGATAAACCATCACCCTGTCGTAAAGTTCTAATTTTATCTTTTCTTCCAGTTAAAATTTTATGAGGGTAAGATTGATGACCCACATCCCATATTAATTTATCATTTGGTGTATCAAAAACATAATGAAGTGCGACTGTCAATTCAACTACTCCTAAACCAGCACCAAGGTGACCTCCTGTTTCTGAAACGGCACTTATCATTTCCTCCCTCACCTCATCTGCTACTTTTTGCAAATTATCTTCAGAAACTTTTCTTAAATCAGATGGAAAGTTTATATCATTTAAAAATTGATAATTTTTTTTCATTTTTTTCTATTCAGTATATAGTCCAGTGTTTCATTTATTTTTTCAGATCTTGAACCGTATTTTCTTAAATTCTTATTAATATCTTTTATTATCTTATCACAATACTTAACTGAGTCATCATACCCTATTAAATTTATAAGTGTTGCCTTACCTTTTTTTTGATCTTTTCCTGTTTTTTTCCCAGCTTCCTTAGATTTACTTTTCAAATCAATTAAATCATCAGCAATTTGGAATAAAAGACCAATTTTTGATCCAATATTTTCAAAAAATTTAATTTCTTGGATTGTTTTTTTCTTAATTATTGCTGGAGCTGCACTACAAAAACTAAATAACATTCCTGTTTTCTTTATTTCCATTTCTAATATTTTATTCCTTGATACTTTCTTTTTCTCATAGCTCAGATCTAAATATTGCCCCCCGGCTATTCCTAAATGACCTGAACATTCTGATAATTTTTTGATTAGGTTGATTTTTATCTTTTCATTTAGTTTCAATTTAGGACTTGATAAAATTTCAAATGCTAAAGTTAGTAACGAATTTCCCGCTAGAACTGCTGTAGACTCACCAAATTTGACATGAGTTGAAAATTTTCCTCTTCTTATATCATCATCATCCATGCAGGGTAGATCGTCATGAATAAGCGAGTAAGCATGAATACATTCAACAGCTGACCCAATTATTATCAATGTTTTATAATCAACTGAAAATAATGATCCTAAGTCGATTAAAATTTTAGATCTTATTTTTTTTCCACCCGGAAATAAACCATACTTCATGGGTAACATTAACTTAGAATTTTTCTGTGAATTAATATATTTTTTAAGAAATATGTTAGTGTCCTTAGCTATTTTATTAAGCTGTTTTTTCATTTTTTTTAGTTATCTCTTTTATCTTTTTATTTGTCTCTTCCCCAATAGATTTAAAATTTTTATGAAATTTCTTTTCAAGAATATTATTTAATTTTAGAAGTTCTTGATAACTGTCGACTGAATTGTTTAAATCATTTTCCTTTTCAAGAGACTCTATAATCCTATTTGCTTTTTCTGTAAGCTCCTCAACTGAGTACCGATCATAATCAGGTGGTAATATTTTATCTTTCATATAATAATTATTAATACATGAAATCTATTCAATCAAATATCAAAAAAGCAAAAAAATATTTAGATAATAATCATTGTGTTGCGGTACCAACAGAAACTGTTTATGGACTGGCTGCAAACGCGTACTCAAATAGTGCTGTTAAGAAAATATTTGATCTTAAAAAAAGACCATTAAACAATCCGCTTATTGTCCATTATTATGATATCCAAAGACTTAGAAAGGACTGTGACATCAATAATAATTTAGTAAAACTTTACAAAAAATTTTCTCCAGGTCCAATCACTTATGTTTTGAAATTAAAAAATAAATCAAAAATATCAAAATTTGTCACCAATAATAAAAAAAGTATTGCTGTACGTTTTCCTAAACATAAATTGTTCAGAAATTTATTAAAAAATTTAGATTATCCAGTAGCTGCGCCTAGCGCAAACATATCCTCAAGATTAAGTTCAGTTAAACCATCTGATGTAAAAGAAGAATTTGGTTCAAGAATAAAATATATTTTAAATGGAGGCAAAAGTAAAATTGGGGTCGAATCCACAATATTAAATCTTTTAGAAAAACCCTCACTTTTAAGATATGGAGGTCTAGATACAAAAAAAATTGAAAATGTTTTAAAAAAAAAATTATTAATTAATATAAATTCAAAAAGAAAATTATCACCTGGTTTATTTCCGTTACATTACTCACCTGGGATACCTTTAAGAGTCAATGTTAAAAAACCAAAAAAAGATGAGGCTTATTTGTTAATAAAAAAAAGAAAATCAAATTTTAAAAACTTTTATTATTTATCCAAAGTAAAAGATATAAAAGAGGCAGCAAAGAATTTATATTCAACTTTAAGAAAAATTAAAAACGATGGTTTTAAAAAGATTGCAGTTGAGACAATACCAAACAAAGGTCTCGGTAAAACAATTAACGATAGATTAAAGAGAGCCTCTAAATATAAATGACAAATTCTATTGAAGTAATCAATCTATCAAAAAAATATAAAGATAAAGAAGCAGTGAATAATATAAATTTTAAAATTAACGAAAATGAAATGGTTGGTTTATTGGGACCTAATGGATGTGGAAAAACTACAACTATTGGAATGATTTTGGGATTATTAAAACCAAGTAGTGGTGAGGTTTTAATTAACGGAGAGAATATTGAAAAAAATAAAATCTCACTTCTACATAAAATGAATTTTATTTCACCATATATTGAATTGCCTAAAAAACTCAAGGTTAAACAAAATTTAATTGTTTATGGAAAATTATATAACATTCAAAATTTAAATGACCGAATAGATCACATTGCAAATAAACTCAGATTAAAAGACCTTTTAAATAAAATTACTGGAGAACTTTCTTCTGGACAAAAAAACAGGGTAAGTCTTGCTAAAGCTTTAATAAATGATCCAAAGGTACTTTTGTTGGATGAACCCACTGCTTCATTAGATCCTGAAACTGGTGATTTTGTAAGATCGTTTTTAGAAGATTACAAAAAGGAAAAAAAAATGTCAGTTTTGCTTGCCTCCCATAATATGGAAGAAGTAAAAAGATTATGTAGTTCTGTTTTAATGATGAAAGATGGTTTAATCGTAGATAGAGGAACTCCTGAGGAGTTAATAACAAAATATGGAAGAAGAAATTTAGAGGAAGTATTTTTAGAAATTGCGAGAAAAAAAAATGAATTTAATTAGAATTTACGGTCTTTTTTTAAGACACTTTTATTTAATAACTAGATCATTTCCGAGAATATTAGATTTGATTTATTGGCCTTCAATTCAAATTACTCTTTGGGGATTTATTTCTAATTTTTTTGCAGCTTATAGCTCTTATTACAGTGGTGCAGTAGGAGTTATTCTTTCATGTGCAATTCTTTATGATTTTTTATTTAGAACTAGTATTGGCTTTAATATGTTGTTTTTGGAGGAAATTTGGAGCAGAAATTTTACAAACCTATTTATTGCACCGATGAAAATTAGTGAGATAATTGTCTCTCTAGTTTTTACTGCTTTGATAAGAGCACTAATTGGTTTGATCCCAGCTATATTATTAACCTCTCCATTGTTTGGTATATCTTTGTTAGAACTTGGTCTTCCTTTAGCATTTCTTTTCTTGAGTCTGTATTTGTTTGGAATAACACTTGGTCTATTTGTTTCGGCAGGATTGCTAAGATTTGGACCATCTTTTGAGAACATTGCATGGTCTACTATGTTTTTATTAGCACCTTTTGGCTGTATTTACTATCCACTAGAAACTCTACCAGAAATCTTCCAATCAATCGCTTTCGCGCTTCCATTGGTTTATATTTTTGAGGAAACTAGAAATATCTTGGTCAATGGAATGGTAAATTATGAAAACATCATTAATGCAATATATCTGAACGTGTTTTATTTAACTTTGTCAATATTTGTATTTTATTACTCTTTCGACAAAGCAAGAGATAAAGGAACTTTAATAAATATAGGTGAATAAACTGGTGCGCCTGCTAGGAGTCGAACCCAGAACCTCCTGATCCGAAGTCAGGCGCTCTATCCAGTTGAGCTACAAGCGCATATAGTATTAATATTATATTTTATGGAAAAAAACATTAATTTTATAGTCAAAGAGGATGAGAAAAATTTAAGGGTTGATGTTTTAATTAATAAAAGAGAGGAATTAATTAGTAGAACTAGAATTAAAAATTTAATTTTGAAAGAAAAGTTAACGCTAAATAATGAAATAATTAAAAGTCCATCAAAAAAAGTTTCAATTGGTGATATTATAAATCTTAAAATTCCAGAGCCTGAAATAGCATCCCTTAAACCTTACGAATTTAAATTACAAATAATATACGAAGATAATGATCTATTGGTGATTAATAAACCTGCTGGAATAATTATGCATCCAGGGGCTGGAAACTATGATAAAACAATTGTTAATGCATTGATGCATTATAATAAGAATTCTTTATCAAATATAGGTGATGAGTTAAGACCTGGTATTGTTCACAGAATTGATAAAAACACATCTGGTTTAGTTGTAATTGCAAAAAACAATGAAACTCATGAAAATTTATCAAAACAATTTAGTGATCATACAATTAAAAGAGAGTATCAACTTTTAATATGGGGAAAATTAAGACCATCTTCAGGAAGGATTGAAACATTTATAACTCGCAGTTCAAAAAATAGACAACTTATGGAAGTTAGTAGTTCTAAAGGTAAGAAAGCTATAACAAATTATAAAACACTTGAAATTTTTGAAAATCAGAAAATACCAACATTTAGTTTAGTTGAATGTAAATTAGAAACAGGAAGAACACATCAGATAAGAGTTCACATGAATTATAAAGGTAATAGTCTAGTTGGAGATGATAAATATAAAAAAAAATATAAAAAATTAAAAAATATTGATTTAGACATCCAAAATTCAATTACTAAATTAAATAGACAATTCCTGCATGCAAAAACTTTAGGATTTATGCATCCACGTACTAAGAAGGAGATGATTTTTTCCTCACTTTTGCCACAAGATCTAAATAATATTCTAAAAATGCTTAGAAACAGTGAAGAATAAATTATTGAAAATTAGCTATAATTAATTAAATAAACACTTCTATGAGCACAACAATGAGTAATAATCTGCCAACCCTTTCTAATGAAGGTGGGCTCTCTGCATATTTAGAGCAGATTAAAAAATTTCCGATGTTAGCTGCTGA
The DNA here is from genome assembly GCA_902532645.1 of uncultured Pelagibacteraceae bacterium. Taxonomy (GTDB): domain Bacteria; phylum Pseudomonadota; class Alphaproteobacteria; order Pelagibacterales; family Pelagibacteraceae; genus Pelagibacter. The sequence goes on from CACAIU010000004.1 coordinate 36,401, forward strand.
AGAGGAATATATGCTAGCAAAAAATTGGAAAACAACCGGTAATATTAAAGCTGCAGAAAAACTAGTCACTAGTCACTTAAGATTAGTTGCAAAGATTGCTATGGGCTACAAAGGATATGGTTTACCTATTAATGAAATGATTTCAGAAGGAAATGTAGGTCTTATGCAAGCTGTTAAGAAATTTGAACCAGAAAAAGGTTTTAGATTGGCAACTTATGCAATGTGGTGGATTAAGGCCTCTATTCAAGAATATATTTTAAGATCTTGGAGTCTTGTCAAAATTGGAACTACATCTGCTCAAAAAAAATTATTTTTTAATTTAAAAAAAATTAAAAATCAAATTTCTCCAGAGACTGAAGGAGACTTAAGAGATGAACATGTTAATCATATAGCTAATAAGCTCGATGTGAGTAAAGAGGAAGTTGTTTCAATGAATAGAAGACTTTCTGGGAAGGAGTTCTCACTAAATGCTCAAGTTGGGGAAGATGGTGATGAATGGCAAGACTGGCTGGTTGATAAAGAACTTGATCATGATTTAAAATTTGCTCACCACGAGGAAATGGAGCAAAGAAAAGATTTATTAAAAGACTCTATTAAGGTTCTTAACGATAGAGAAAGAGAAATTTTATACTCTAGAAGACTAAATGATGACCCAACTACACTAGAGGATTTGAGTAAAAAATATAAAATTAGCAGAGAAAGAGTTAGACAAATTGAAAATAAAGCATTTGAAAAACTCCAAAAGCATATGCTTCTATTAGCTAAATCAAAAAATCTTTTGCCCGCAAACTAAACTTCAAAAGGATTTTCAATTAAGATAGTATCATCTCTTTCTGGACTAGTTGAAATACTTGATACTTTTGCTCCAATGAAATCTTCTACTGCAAAAATATATTTTTTTGCATTTTCGGGTAACGATTCTATATCTTTGACTCCACTTGTAGAAACTTTCCATCCTGGAAAAATTTCATAAATTGGTTTTATTTTAATCTGGTCTTCTACAGCGGCAGGTAAATAATCTAATCTTTTGCCATCAAGATCATAAGCAACACACATTTTAATTTCATCTAATTCATCAAGTACATCTAATTTTGTTAAAGCGATACCATCAATTCCTGAAACTTTAATTGTTTGCCTAACTAAAACACCATCAAACCATCCACATCTTCTTTTTCTGCTAGTAACGGTTCCAAATTCTTTACCCCGTGTTCCTAAAAGTTCACCGATATCATCTGTTAACTCTGTAGGAAAAGGGCCTTCTCCAACTCTTGTTGTGTAAGCTTTTGTAATGCCAAGAACATAATTTATCGAATTAAGGCCACAACCAGTACCTGTCGCTGCGCTTGAAGCAACAGTATTAGATGAAGTTACAAATGGATAAGTTCCATGATCTACATCAAGTAAGATGCCTTGCGCTCCTTCGAATAAAATTTTTTTTTTTTGTTTTTTAAATTGATCAATCTTTAACCAAACTGGCTGAGAGAATTCTAATATTTTTGGTGCTATTTTAAGCAAATCAGATTTAAGCTTATCTTTTTCAAAAATTTTTTTTCCTAAACCTTTTCTAATCGCATTATGATGAACTAATACAGAGTCGAGTCTTTGATCTAAATTTTTTTCAGATCTTAGATCCATAACTCTTATAGATCTTCTTCCAACTTTATCTTCGTATGCAGGTCCAATGCCACGTCTTGTAGTTCCTATTTTACTTTTTCCTGCTGCATCCTCTCTAATCTCATCCATTTCTCTATGAAAAGGCAAAATTAAATTTGCAGAGTCCGAAATAATAAAATTATTTACATTTACTTCTACGCCTTTAGATTTTATTTCTTCTATTTCCTCTAATAAAGCCCATGGGTCTACGACAACTCCATTGCCAATAATTGATATTTTACCTTTTCTAACTATTCCAGATGGTAGTAGTCTCAATTTATATGTAAAACCATCTATCACTAAAGTATGGCCAGCATTGTGGCCTCCTTGGAATCTTATTACTACATCAGCCTGTTCAGATAACCAATCAACAATTTTTCCTTTACCTTCATCACCCCATTGAGATCCAACAACGACTATATTTTTCATTATTTAAATTTTCTGTTTACTTTTACAGAATTGAGATGGTTGATTGGGCCATGACCTTTTCCATATTTAGGGTTTGATTTAATTGCAGAATTTACATACTTAATTCCAAGCTCACAAGATTTCTTTACTGTTTTTCCACATGATAAAAAAGTTGTAACTGAGCTAGATAAAGTACAACCTGTACCATGAGTATTCTTTGTTTTGTGACGCTCGCTTTTGAAGATCTTTATATCTTTTGTGTTTATTAAAATATCTATTACATTTTTATGTTTTAAATGGCCACCCTTTATAAGTACATTTTTAGCTCCTAATCCTATAAGTTTATTAGCAGCAAAAATCATATCCTCTTTTGTAATAATTTTTGTTTTAGTCAAAATTTCTGCCTCAGGGATATTAGGGGTAATAAGTGATACTTTTTTAATTAGTTTTATTTTTAATAATTGAATTGCCCTAACATTTATTAGTTTAGCACCTCCTTTAGCAACCATCACTGGATCTAATACTATTTTTTTAACTTTAATTACATCCAAAGCTTTTAGTACCATTCTAATAACCTCTGAAGAATGCAGCATACCTATTTTTATTGCATCAGGTCTTATATCTTTGCAGCTATAAATAATTTGATTAAAAATTTCTTTTGGATTAATCCCAACAATTGATTTTACACCTGTGGTATTTTGTGATGTAACTGCAGTTATTGCTGTCATCGCATAAGAACCAAGAGCAGTGATAGTTTTTATATCAGCTTGAATACCTGCTCCACCAGATGAGTCAGATCCTGCAATAATTAAAATTTTAGAATTAGGTTTCAATTTATTTAATTTTTTTCGTAATCATGTTCACACATTTATATAGCAGAGCTTTGTTTTCACTTTCTCCCATTACTCTTATTTTAGACTCTGTACCTGATTTTCTTACTAAAATTCTTCCTTTACCTTTAATTAATTTATCTGCATTTTTTATAATTTTTTTTATTTCTGGTTTGTTAATAATATTTTTATCCTTTACCTCGATATTATTTAAAAGTTGAGGTGTTTTCTTAAATTGTTCAAAAAATTCACTTGCCTTTTTTCCTTTTCTTAAAGCAAAAAGAGCTTCTAAAGCTACTAACAAACCATCTCCTGTAGTTGCAAATTTACCTAAAATAATATGTCCCGATTGTTCACCACCTAAATTAAAATTATATTTTTGCATTTTTTCTTTAACATATCTATCTCCAACATTTGCTCTCAAAAATTTTATTCCTTTAGATTTAAAATATTTTTCTAAACCATAATTTGACATTAATGTTCCAACAACTCCTCCTTTTAACATTTTTTTATTTTTCCATCTTGTTGCTAAAGCGGCTATAATTTGATCTCCATCTATTATATTGCTTTTCTCATCACACATAATAATTCTGTCAGCATCTCCGTCTAAAGATATTCCGATATGAGCTTTATATTTTTTTACAGCAGACCTAATATTTCTTGGAAAAGTTGATCCACATTTTTTATTAATATTTAAACCATTTGGTTTAATACCTATTGCTATCACTTTAGCTCCTAATGATTTCAGTAATTCAGGACCTGCCTTATAACCAGCGCCGTTTGCACAGTCGATTACTATTCTTAGTCCTCTTAAATTGAACTCTTTTGTGAAATTTTTTTTTAATATTTTAATATAATTTTTGGTACCTGTTTCTAATCTTTTAACTCTTCCTAATTTTTCAGAATGCGATAGATTTTTTGAGATTTTCTTATCAATGAGACTCTCAATTTTTTTTTCTATTTTATCTGATAATTTCATTCCATCAGGACCAAACAATTTTAAACCATTGTCAAAATGTGGATTATGAGAAGCGGTAATCATTATACCCATATTTGCCTTCATCTCTTTTGTTAACATAGCCAAAGCATTAGTTGGTAAGGGTCCTAGGGTATAAACATGCATACCAGCTGAAGCCAAACCTGAGACAAGAGCTGGTTCAAGTGTATATCCAGACAATCTCGTATCTTTTGCAATTATTGCTGTTTGTTTTCTTTTTTTTTGAGATTTAAAGTATGTTCCACTAGCAAGTCCAAATTTAAAGAACATATCTCCATTTATATATTTGCTATTAACTGCTCCTCTTATTCCATCTGTTCCAAAATATTTTTTTGCCATTAATTTTTGATTATCTGATTAAAAACTTTAATACCTTGCATAACTTCATTAACATCATGAATTCTTAAAATCTGAATTCCTTGCATCATTAAATAAATTGAAGAAGCCATAGTTCCACCGATTCTTGTTTCGCTATCATTTTTTTCTGATATATCTTTAATAAATCTTTTTCTTGAATTCCCTACTAGTATAGGAAAACCTAATGAATGAAAAATAGAAACACCTCTTATAAGATTCATATTATGTTTCAAATTTTTTCCAAATCCAATTCCTGGATCTAAAATTATATTATTATGTTTAATACCTTTAGACCTTATTAATTTAATCTTATCTTCAAAATAATCATATATATCTAATAATTCATTTTTATATATTGGATTCTTTTGCATATTTTCTGGTGTCCCAACTGAATGCTGTATTACAAATGGAATTTTATACTTTTTTAGAACATTTATTGTTTTAGGATCATGGCTTAATCCCGAAACATCATTAATAAGTTTAACCCCCATTCTAATACCATTTTCCATAATTGTAGATTTTCTTGTGTCTAAAGATATTGGTATTTTTTTTACAATTAATTTTAATGTCTTATTAATTCTATACCATTCTCGATTTTCATTTACCTCCTTTGATCCTGGTCTTGTAGACTCTCCACCAACATCTACCAACGAAGCACCAGTTTTATATAAATTGATAGCATGACTGACGCCTTTATTTTTTTTGTTAAATTTTCCTCCATCGGAAAAACTATCAGGAGTTAGATTTAGAACACCCAATATATTTGGAATTTTTTTAAAATTTAAATTTGAAAAATTTGATTTTTTTGACCTAATTTTTTTTAAATCTGAATTTATTTTTGTTTTTAGTTTTTTTGGTAAATTTCTAATTTTATTTATTGAAATTTTTCTAATTTTTTTTTTTGTAATTATCTCAACATGGTCAAAAGATATTTCTTTAATCTGATGTAAAGGGATAGATTGTTTTTTATTTACTAAAATTTTTGATTGTTTGCCGAAGTAGAAATTACACGCTCTTGTGTAATATCTAGACATTATTTATTAATGAACAATTTTTGGTTTCAAACCCATCGCGCCCAAAGCTGAATCTTGATCATCTTTTGATTCTGGATTATCTAAAATTTTGTCTTTAGGATATAAATTTTTATTGATTATATTCTCTATTTCTTCACCAGTTAAAGTCTCATAAGTTATTAGAGCTTTTGCAATTTTATGTAGATCATCTATTTTTTCTGTTAAAATTTCCTTAGCTTTATTATATCCTTCATCTACAAGCTTTCTTATTTCTTTATCAATTTTCTGAGCAACTTCCTCTGATACCGATTGAGTTTGAGTAACTGATCTTCCCAAAAACACTTCTTCTTGGTTTTCCCCATATTCAACTGGACCCATTTCTTCACTCATTCCATATTTTGTTACCATTGCTCTTGCTAACTGTGTAGCCTGGTTAATATCAGACCCATTTCCTCCACCTGCTCCTGTAGATATATTGTCTTTTCCAAAGATTAATTCTTCAGCCACTCTTCCTCCAAAACAAACAGCTAATCTCGCTTTAAGATATTTTATTGAGTAACCGTGTTTGTCTCTTTCAGGTAAGTTCATTACCATTCCAAGAGCTCTTCCTCTTGGTATAATAGTAGCTTTATGAATAGGATCATAACTTGGCATATTAAACGACACCAGAGCATGTCCACCTTCATGGTATGCAGTTAGTTTTTTCTCATCTTCTGTCATGACCATTGAACGTCTTTCAGCGCCCATCATAACTTTATCTTTTGCTTCCTCAAATTCTAGTAATGTGACTATCCTCTTATTTTTTCTCGCTGCTAACAAAGCTGCTTCATTAACTATATTTGCAAGATCAGCTCCTGAAAATCCTGGCGTGCCTCTTGCAATTGTTCTTAAATTTACATCTGGCGCCATTTTTATTTTTTTTACATGAACTTTTAAAATTTTTTCTCTTCCAATAATATCTGGATTTGAAACCACTACCTGTCTATCAAACCTTCCTGGTCTTAATAAAGCTGGATCGAGTACATCTGGTCTGTTTGTTGCAGCTATAATTATGACACCTTCATTTGTATCAAAACCATCCATTTCAACTAATAACTGATTTAAGGTTTGTTCTCTCTCATCATTTCCACCCCCTAGACCTGCCCCTCTACTTCTTCCAACAGCATCTATCTCGTCTATAAAAATAATACATGGAGAATTTTTTTTACCTTGTTCAAACATGTCTCTTACTCTAGATGCTCCTACTCCAACGAACATTTCAACAAAATCAGAACCTGAAATAGTAAAAAACGGAACACCTGCCTCACCCGCTATTGCCCTTGCTAATAAAGTTTTACCAGTTCCTGGAGGACCAACAAGTAAAGCTCCTCTTGGAATTTTACCACCCAACCTACTAAATTTTTTAGGATCTTTTAAGAATTCTACCATTTCTTCTACTTCTTCTTTAGCTTCCTCTACACCAGCAACATCATTAAAAGTAACCTTTCCTTTTAATTCATTCATCATTTTAGCTTTTGATTTTCCAAATCCCATTGCTCCACCTTTGCCACCCTGCATTTGTCTCATGAAGAAAATCCATACTGCAATCAGTAATAACATGGGAAACCAAGATAAAAGTACACCAAACAACGAAGGCATTTTTTCATCTAAAGGTGCTGCTGAAATACTCACACCTTTCTCTGATAATTTTTCTATAAGATTTGGATCGTTAGGAGCATAAGTTGAAAAAGAATTTCCATTCGAATAAGTACCTTTGATGTTATTTCCCTGAATTTCAACTTTTAGAACTTCACCGTCCTCAACTGAATTTAAAAAATCTGAAAATATTATTTGATTTCCACCTCTAACATTAGACTGTGGATTTTTAAACATGTTATAAAGACCTATAGTTAAGAAAACTATTATTCCCCACATTGCGAGATTTTTTAAATTCATAGGTTTAAAATAAGAATTATTATTAAATTAACAAGTGACAAAATATCAGTTATTTCATCAACTTTAACACTCTTTTGATACTATAACTGAGTTATTTACCTTCTTTATTACACAGTTTCCTAAAGTGGTCTTAAAAGAGGTATCATTTTTAATTTGATAAATTAAATTATCAATTTTTTTTCCTCTTACCGGGTAGTATTTTTTACCAACAGCTTTTAAAACCTCTGTTAGGGACCTAAAAACTACTTCTTCTGGTTGGAGAAAAAAATTTTTATTCAAAATAACAAACTGATTAATATTTGAAATTGTTGAATTGTCTTTTAAATTTTTTTCTACAAAGTATTTAATTGACTCATTAGCAAATCTTAAGTTTTTAATCGTTAGATTAAATTTGTCATTATTCAATCCCTCTAATTCTAAATTCTTTATAAAATTTCTAATTTTTACTCTTTTAAATTCAACATTTTTATTCGAGGGATCTTCAACATAATCTTTAAAAACTTTTTTGGTAATATGTTCTAAATTTTTTTTTGAGAATTTTAACAAAGGTCTTATCAAATTAATATTTTGTAGGTTGGTTCTTTGATCAAATGACACCATACCATTTAAACCGCTGCCTCTTAAAATTCTAATAAAAAAATTCTCTATTAAATCATCTTTATGATGACCTAATAAAATATTTTTTATTTTTAATTTTTTTGCCTTGTTTGTCATCAGTGCATATCTTTTATCTCTTGCATTAGATTGGATGTTACTTTTTGGTTTTTTTCCAACCCAGGTTAAAATCTCAAGATTAGTAGACAATTTTTTTAGAAGTAATTTTACAAATTTTGCCTCTTTTGTTGAATTATTTCTAAGTTTATGATCGACGTGAAAATATTTTACTTTTAGATGTTTTTTAATCGAATAAATTTTTGATAAAAAACATAAAGCTAGACTGTCTGGTCCGCCAGAAACTGCAACTATAAAATCCTCGTTTAATTTAAGATTTTTTTCAAATTTTTTATAAATTTTAGAAGTTTGTTTATCTTTTAATTGATTTAATAAAAACTTATGAGTCTTGTTTGATGCATTCAAATTTTTTGGACTCATATTTTGCTTTTTGTATTACAGACTGATTTGCATTAGGATATTGTAATTCTACACCATTTATCATTTTACATCCTTGATCTTTTTCACCAATTTGAACCATTGATACTCCAAGTTTTAATAGATTAATTGGAGCTTTTTTTCCTTTAGGATATTTTTGGTAACCCTCTAAATAAGCAGAAGCTGCATCAGTATATAATTGTCTAATTCTAAATGTTTCTGCGTACCAATATTGTGCACTACCAGCTAACTCATGATCAGGGTTAGATAGAACAAATTCCCTAAATGCTCTTTCTGCTGTACTATAGTCTCCAACTTTTAAAAAACTCGTCGCAAATTCATATTGCTTCTCTGCATTTAAATCCTGAGGAAGTATTTTTTCTTCAGACTGAAAAGTTTCTGTTACAATTGAAGCTGTAGTATCAACAGATTGAATTTGTTGTGAAGTTTCATTTGTTTCTGTATCCTTATATGAAATCGTTCCTAAATCTTGAGGTTGTGAACTTCCGGGTAAAACTTTTTGCTCATCTGTTTTAGGTTTTAAACTTAATTGGTTTTCTACGCTACTTATATTTCCAGAGCTAATGTTGGTCTCTATATCTTGGAATCTTATTTGGTTATCTGCTTGAATTTTTGAAACACGGGTAGATAATTTATCCAACTTAAAATTTATTTCTTCAAATTTATTGGTAAGTTCTCTGAACTGATCCTCAACCTCAGATAATTTTAATAAATGTCTAGTTAAAACATCCTCTGAATTTTGATCCAAATCTGAAACTGAACTATCATTGGTTTTAGCTTTCACTTCTACAGATCCAGAATAAACTGCTCTTTCAAGAGTTTTAAGATCATTTTTTATTATTTCTAATGTTTCATAAATATTATGGTTATCTGCAAAAGAAAAATTAATAAAAACCAAATTTAAGATTAAAAATAATTTTAAAATTACTAATCTAGATATTAGGATCATTTAAATTAGATTTATGATTATAAAAATGGCAAAAAAAAGACCCTAAATCCAATAAAGGTTTTAGGGTCTTAAATTTTAAGTAATTAATTTGCTTTAACAGTTACTGATCTTCTGTTTTTTGACCAAGCTAATGGGTTTGAACCAGAGTCAACTGGTCTTTCCTTACCATAACTTAATACAGTAATTCTGTCAGAAGATATTCCGTAAGTCATTAAATAGTCTTTAGCTGCATTTGCTCTTCTTTCGCCAAGGGCCAAGTTGTATTCTCTTGTTCCTCTTTCGTCAGCATGACCTTCAAGAACTACATTTATGTTTGGATTCTTTCTTAACCAAGCTGCTTGGGCTCTTAAAGTTTCTCTTGATGCAGTTGTCAATATCGACTCATTTGTTGCAAAGAAAACTCTGTCTGGAACACCATCAGCTAAATATTCAACTGTGTCTGTTCCTGTGTAAACATCACCTTGCATTTGACCTTGAATGTCTGTTGCTACTTCTTTTTTAGTTGCACATGCAGATAACACTAGGCAAGCTGCTAATACTAAAAGTGTGTTTTTAAAAATTTTGTTTAATTTCATTAAATTGCTCCTTGCTGCTAATTTCAATTTCTTAACTTTTTCACAACTAGATAGAGGTTTCAAGTCTAAAAATCAAGAAATTTACAAAAATTAATCTTTAATTACTTAATAAAGATGACCATGATGGGTCTGAAGCATCTGTTGGTGTCTTAATTTGCCTCTCATTATAACCTGTTAAATCTATAGACCACAATTTTGCAGAAAAACCTTCCCCTTTAGAGTTAGTTTTTGTCTCTCTATAAAATATTAAAACTCTTCCATTTGGAGACCAAGATGGTGCCTCTTGATAATAATTTTCAGTTAATAATCTTTCACCACTACCATCGGTTCTCATTACACCAATATAAAATTTACCTTTATGTAATTTTGTAAAAGCAATTAAATCTCCTCTCGGAGACCATACAGGTGTTCCATATAAACCGTTACCAAAAGAAATTCTTTTTACATCACTTCCATCATTCTTCATTACATAAATTTGCTGATAACCACTTCTATCAGAATTAAATGTAATATATTTTCCATCAGGAGAATAAGATGGAGAAGTGTCAATTGATGGATGATTAGTAATTTTTTCGACAATTCTATTTTCTAAATCCATAGTGTAAATATCTGACTTTCCGTCTTTAGCAAAACTCATAATTATTTTTTTACCATCGGGTGAAAAACGTGGTGCAAATGTCATTCCAGGAAAATCTCCAACTACCTCTTGTGTACCAGTTTCTATATCTAATAAATAAACTCTTGGCATATTTTTAAAGTAAGACAAATAGGTTACCATTTGACTTGCTGGATTAAATCGTGGTGTTAAAACTAACTCATTCCCTAATGTCAAAAATTTATTATTAACTCCGTCTTGATCCATGATTGCTAATTTTTTTATTCTTTGTGTTTTTGGCCCTTCTTCAGAGACATAAATTATTCTTGTATCAAAATAACCTTTTTCTCCTGTCAGCCTTTCATAAACTTTATCAGAAATAATATGCCCTACCCTTCTCCAATTGTTGGGGACTGTGGTAAAAGCTAAAGCCATCATTTCTTTAGCTGCTAAAACGTCCCATAATCTAAACTCAACTCTTAATTTATCGTCAATATAATTTACTTTGCCAGTAATTAGTGCCTGGGCTTTAATTAAATTCCAATCTTCAAATCTTGGTTTTAAATTTGCAATATCGGGAGCTTGTAAAAAAGCCTTTTTATCAAGAGGGTTAAATAATCCTGAGGTTCTCAAATTGTTTTCAACAATATTTGATATTTCAGAACCAATATTTTCTTTTTTAAGTATTTTTTCAAAACCTTTTCTAGACTCTTCATCAATTGATAAGGGGGAAACTGCTAATGGAAGTGGGTTTAAATTCCCCCGAGTTATATCAACTTCTATTAAAGCATTTGCATTGATAGGTAGTAATATAAATAATAAAACTAAAAATTTTTTTGTCATTTAAATATATTACCCTTCTAACATCTCTCTTGCATCAAAATTTAATTGTAATTCTTTCCATCTTTCATATCCAGTCGTTGGAACTCTTAATGGTTGGCATAACTTTACAGCTCTCAAAGCGCTTTCTGCTAATACCTTATAAAATCCTTGACCTGGTTTATTCATTCTTGCATGGTCCAAAATTTCTGTTTTTGATACTGTTCCATCAGGTTTTAATTTTAACTTTATTCTTACTAAAAGATTTTCATTATATGGTAATCCTAAGGGAATACTCCAACACCCAAATATTTGTGCCTTAAGAGCATCCTCTTCGCTTATTGTAAGACCTGTATTTTCTACATTTCTTTCTTGATCTTGAGTAATGTCGTTGTTTGTTTTTAAAACTTCTGCACTCTCCTCTTTTGATTTATCAATTAAAGCAGCAATATTATTTGGATCAAATAAATCTTTTTTTTCAAATTCTGATACCTGTTTAACTTCATCATCTACTTTTTCAGGATTTTGTTTTTTTTCCTCTTTTGTCTCAACCTTTTTTAAAGTTTTATCTGGAAGTGGAATTGCTTCAGGTGTTTCATTCTCTATTTTTTTATTATTTTGATCAGGAGCCAGAACAGTTTTTGTTTTTGTTTTTTCTACTTTTTTTGGAGGAGCTTGTTCTGAAACAAGTTTTTTTTCTTTCTCTTTAACTTTTTCAATTATCTTTTTAGCTTTAGGTGCAAATGGAATATTGGTTTTTTCTGCTATTTGGATTAACTCAACCGACACGATTGGTGGAATATCAAGTGGTTTCTTTGCCAAAAAGGGTAAACTCATTGCTGTAATGAAAATTAACAAAGCATGTAAAACAGAAGAAATAATTAAACTTCTATTCACTTTAATTACCTTTGTTTATACGGTTCTGAAATCAATGCTACTTTAGTAAAACCAGATCCTGATAGTAATCCCATTATTTCTAAAACTCTTCCATAATTTATAGTTTTATCACCTCTAACATAAATTCTGGTATCAGTTCTGTTTTTTGAAACCGCTAAAACCTTTGCAATAATATTATCATATTCAACTTTTGCTTCTTGAATAAAAATTTCACCTTTTGCATTGATTGAAAGTGTTAGAGGTTCTGTCTCTTCTGGCAAAGAGTCTGCTGAACTTTCTGGTAAATCAACTTGAACGCCAACAGTTAACAATGGCGCAGTAACCATAAAAATTATTAACAATACAAGCATTACATCGACGAAAGGAGTAACATTTATTTCACTCATTGGTTCTTTAGAAGAACGATTTAATTTAAATGCCATCTAAATAATTGTTAAAAATCTTTTTGAAAAATTTTCTAATTTTTCTGAATATTTTTTGGCATCATTATTGAATTTATTATATGCCACTACTGCTGGTATTGCAGCCAATAGACCAAGTGCAGTTGCAAATAAAGCTTCGGCTATTCCAGGCGCAACTATCGCTAGACTTGTGTTTCTTGAAATAGCTATAGATTGAAAAGAATTCATAATTCCCCAAACAGTTCCAAACAATCCAATAAATGGTGCTGTTGAACCTACTGTTGCCAAAAAAGTAAAACCTTTCTCAATTTTTGTCATTTGTTTTTCAATTCCTGACTCTAAAGATGCGCTCATTCTTTCACTAATGTTAGTTCTTGATTTTTTTTTAAGTAATCCTTCCATTGCATCTTGAAATACAAGTGACATTGGATCTTCAAGTTTACTAGGTAAACTATTGTAAAAAGTTTCAGCAGATTTAGAATTCCAGAATTTTTCTTCAAATTCTTCTGAAGATTTAGTTATTTTTTTAAATAAACGAAACTTTTCAATAATTACAGCCCAAGAATATATTGAACACAATATTAATATAATCATTACAGACTTAACAATTATGTCCGCTCTAAAAAATAAACTAAATAATGAAAAATCAGTATTTGTTCCTAATTCAACTGCTTTTGCTGCTATATCTGCTTCCATACTTACTCATCACACGTAAATGTGTCATGATTTTGTCTATTAATTTAAATTGATTATTCCTCTTTTTGATAAGTTTCGTAGAAAAAACTAGCTATTAGAATAGCATCAGCCTTGTTATTATCTTTCTTTTTTGACAATTGTGATGAAAAATATGGAAAAATTTCAATAGCTCTTGTTCTACTCGCATCTTTTTCTGAATTAATAAGATTAAAATATTTTTTCCACTTGGTAGGTCTAACATAATAAACAGGTAAATGCATTGCGCTGCATATTCCCTTTAAAATACCAAAAGATTGTCCAAAATTAAACATACTAGTAACGCCTTGGCCAGGCATTGCAGAAACTTGTTCAATTACAACCTTTATATTTTTTTTATCAAATTTATTTATCCTTTCACTAATTTCATTAAATATTTGAGCACCATTTACTTGTCGCTTATTCTTCTTGCCATCTGTCATGGTTGGCATTTCAATTACGTCCTTTATTATACCGTCCTGAAAAAAACAGATTGAACCTGAGATGCCTGGATCAATTCCAATAATCATCATTAAATACCACCTAAATTAACATTAGAATAAACGTTCTGAACATCGTCATCTTCTTCAAGAGTTTCTAAAAAATCTAGAACACTATTTTTATTATCTTTATTTACTTCAACGCTATTTAACGGGACCCATTCAATTTCTGTAGAAATAAAATTCACAATAATTTTTTCAAGATTTTTTTTTATATTATATATTTCGCTCATCTGACACTGGACCTCATGATAATCATCATACGACAAACATTCATCAGCTCCCGACTCGATCGCTAAATCTAAAATTTTTTCATCGGATATCTCCTTTTTATCAACTTTGATTATACCCAATTGTTGAAAATTATGAGATGCGGAACCTTGAGTTCCTAAACTCCCACCACTTTTTTGAAAAATAGTTCTAATATTTGATGCGGTTCTATTTTTGTTGTCTGTTAAAGTTTCAACTATAACAGCAATCTTTTCTGGTCCAAAACCCTCGTATCTTAAATTTTCAAAATTTGCTCCTGTGGCTGCAGAAGACTTATCTATTGCTCTTTCAATATTATCTTTAGGCATATTTGCAGATCTAGCAGCCTGTACTGCGGATCTTAATCTGGGGTTCATTGCTGGATCTTTGTCACCAAGTTTTGCTGCGACAGTAATCTCTTTAGATAATTTTGAGAATATCTTTGATCTTTGCTTATCAGCCTTACCTTTTTTATGTTTAATTCCTGCCCAATGTGAATGTCCTGCCATTATCTTTAAATATTTTTTAGTTGATTTCCGTATACATAGCTTTTGATATCTGTTGCTAAACCTGTTTTTATATCACAATCTACTATAACTCCACACAAAGTAGCATCTCCAGTAGCAGGAAAGTGTTTCACTGAATTCTTTTTTAAAAATCTATTTAAAGAATTTTCTTTATTCATTCCAATCACTGAATCATAATCCCCACACATACCTGCATCGGTTTGATATCCAGTACCATTATTTAGTATTCTGGCATCATTTGTTGGAATATGAGTATGAGTTCCAACCACGAGAGTTGCCTTTCCATCAAATAGATGTCCTATAGCATTTTTTTCGCTGGTAATTTCACCATGGAAATCAACTACAAGTAAATCAAAATCTTTTTTAATTTCATTTTCTTTTAAAAATTTTTGAGAAGCTTCAAAAACATCTTCACACTTTTTCATAAAAACATTGCCCATCAAATTAAGAACTCCAATTTTAATATCATTCTTTGTTTTATAAATCTGAAAACCTTTTCCTGGTGCAGGTTCAAATAAATTTTTAGGTCTTAATAATCTTTCTTCTTTATCTATAAATTCCATTATTTCTTTTTGATCCCAAACATGATTGCCAGTTGTGATAACATCAACTCCACAATTAAAAAAATCCTTACATATTTCTTTAGTTAACCCTACTCCTTGAGCTGCAGCATTTTCAGCGTTTACAATTACAAAATCGATATTCTTTTTATCAATTTCACTTAATAAAGTGCTAGTTAATTTAGAACATCCAGAAATTCCAACAACATCTCCTAAAAATAAAATTCTCATTGTATAATTTTTTTCTCAGTTATTATTAGATCAAGTTTCTTATCATGCTTATTGATAGGTATTTTTTTTAATTCTTGGTATGAAAATCCTAATCCAATTTTCAAAATTTTTTTGATTTTAGCTATTTTATCTAAATAGCGATCATAAAATCCACCACCATAGCCCAATCTATTTAGATCATCATCATAAGCTACCAAGGGGACAAATATTATATCTGGATAAATTTTCTTTCCTAAAGTTGGCTCAGCAATTCCGTACTTATTAATTTTTAAAGGATCTTTATTTTTCCATTCAAAAAAATCCATTTGGTAATTTTCTTTTATTATTGGCAAGGAAATATTTGCTCTTTTTTTTCTTAAAAAATTCAACAAATCTAAATCATCAATCTCGTGATTGCATGGATAATACCCTCCTATACTTTTGAAATTAATTTTATTTTTTTTCTATTAAATATCTTCTTCCATTTTTTTTCTGTAGTTTCACCTCTTTGACCAATTCTTCTCCAATCTTTTAAAATTTTATTAGGGATATCAAAAGGTTTGTTTTTCCAGTTTAAGGCTTTTCTTACTAGTTTTATTTCGTCCAATCCCAAAGGACTCCCATGGGATGATGCCTTACCTGATTTATTAGGTGAACCATATCCAATTTTTGTTTTACAAGAAATGACAGTGGGTTTTTTAGCTTTCTGGACTTTTTTTAGCGCTTTAAAAATTTCTTTTTCATTATGACCGTTGACAGAAATATAATCCCAACCATACCCCTCAAATCTCTTTTTAAAATTATCAGAAACAGCAAGATTAGTTGGACCATCAATTGAAATTGAATTGTTATCAAATAGCATAACTAAATTTTTAAGTTTCAAATGTCCCGCTAAACTCATTGCTTCATGACTTATTCCTTCCATTAAGCATCCATCTCCAGCTAAAACATAAGTTTTGTGATTAATTAAATCTTTACCTAATTTATTTTTTAAAATTTCCTCAGCGATTGCAAAACCAACCGCATTAGATATACCTTGTCCTAGAGGACCTGTGGTTGTCTCAATACCTGTTTTTGGATGATATTCAGGATGTCCAGCACAAATAGAATTTAACTGCCTAAATTTTTTAATATTATTAATTGATATGCTTTTATACCCCGTTAGGTAAAGCAAAGAATATAGAAGCATAGAACCATGACCAGCAGATAAAACAAATCTATCTCTATTTAACCAATCAGGATTCTTTGGATTAAATCTTAAAAAATTTTTAAATAGCACTGTTGCAA
>CACAIU010000005.1 GCA_902532645.1 uncultured Pelagibacteraceae bacterium
CAAAATCTTTATCGATTTTAAATTTTCCGGAACCTGAAAAAGTTAGGTTGTTATTTTTAAAATTAATTTTTAATTTTTGATTATTAAAATTAATTTTTTTATTAATTTGAGGGAAGAAAATCTTTAAAAAATCTTGTTGCTCTAAAACTATATTTTTTAAAGATAATTCTGAGTTTATAATTAAATCCTTATCTTTTTTATTTATAAAATATTTAATTTCATCTACTTCTTCAGTATTTAACTGAATTTGTCCCTCACCGTTAATTGATAAATTTTTGTCCTTATAATTTAAATTTAATTTATGATTATCAAGTAAAATTAGGTCATTAACTTCTGGAAAATATTTATTAATTATTTTTAAATTTTTATATTTTAGCTGAGTAATATTTAAATCAGAACTTAATATAATATTTTTAACTTTGAATTTTTCATCTATTTCCAAAGAAAATTCATTATTTGTTTTAAATTTTGCATCATCAATAATTATATTTTCAAAACCTAAATTTAATAATTTTAATAAATTTGAATTTAAACTTGATTGATCGTTTTCGACTATAGCATCAATTATAAAGCTATTTTTTTTCTTTTTTACGTTTAGTTTTTTTGAAATAAATTTTACTTTTTCCGCTTTAAAATTTATTTCATTAAAAAAATAATCGTCTTTTTGAAAATTGAAATTAAAGTTTATATTATTAAAATTAGTCTTATTTAAAATATTAACACTTGCATCTTTTATCAATCCTTCAATTTTATAATCATTTTCAATTTTACCATTTTCATCGATGTTCAAACTCAGATCTATAATTACGTGACCTTTTTTTACAATTTTGTCTAATATAAATAATTCAGGTTTATTATTTGTAGTCTGGATAAATTTAATTAAATCATTTAATAATAAAGACTTAGTTTTTATCTCTATTTTAGACGATGAAATATTATTTTTAATTAAAGAACTGAGCGAAACCTGCGTTTTGATGCTTTCTAATTCCAAAGATCTTTTTGAAAAATATACTGTGGTACCAACTGTTTTTGCATAAATTTTTAGTCTTAAAGGATCTATAGTTAATTTAATTTTTTTTAAATTAATATCTATATTTTGATTTATTTGCGAAATTTTTTTTTTAATTTGATCATTAAATTTATCTGTCTTAATACCTACAGTGCTTAGATAAAGCACCAAAATAACTATTAATGATAAAAGTAAAATAAAATATTTAAAAATATTATTTTTCATTTAATCTATAAAGTGATTGTTCCAAAAATTCATCGATATCACCGTCTAATACTTTATCTGGACTAGTACTTTCAAAATTAGTTCTATTATCTTTTACAAGTCTGTAAGGTTGTAGAACGTATGATCTAATCTGGTGACCCCATCCTATTTCAGTTTTTGAACTTTCAATATTTTGATTTTCTTGTTCTCTTTTTTTAATTTCGTAATCATATAATCTTGCTTTCAACATGTTCATACATGTTTCTTTGTTTTTGTGTTGAGATCTTTCATTTTGACATTGAACTACAATTTTTGAGGGGATATGAGTTACTCTAACTGCACTATCTGTGGTATTAACATGCTGACCTCCTGCTCCACTAGAACGATAAGTGTCTATTCTTAAATCTTTTTCTAAAATTTCTATATTTATATCTTCATCTACAACTGGATAAGTCCAGACACTTGCGAAACTCGTGTGTCTTCTTGCTCCAGAATCGAATGGAGATATTCTAACTAATCTATGTATCCCAGACTCATTTTTTAGCCATCCAAAAACATAATCTCCATCTATTTTAATTGTAGCAGATTTAATTCCTGCTTCATCACCTCTATGCTCACTGATTAAACTTGATTTAAAATTTTTTTTATCAGACCATTTTAAATACATTCTTCTTAACATGTCTGCCCAATCTTGACTTTCTGTACCTCCGGCACCAGCATGTATTTCTATGTAACAATTTAAAGAGTCTGCTTCATTAGATAAAAAACATTTAATTTCATTTTTTTTAACTTCACTTCTTAAGTCTTTTATATTTTCTAGAACTTCTTTTTGAACTTGTAAATTCTCTTCTTCAAGTGCTAATTGATTCAAATCGTCTAAATCTTTTAATTTTTCAATATTATTATTTAGAGAATTAGTTACATCTTCATAAAATTTTTTTTCTTTGATTACTCTTTGAGAGTTAATTTTATCTTGCCAAAAATCTGCACTCAGTATTTGTGAGTTTAAGGATTGCAGTTTTGAATGGATATTGTTTTTTTCAAAGATGCTCCTGTATTTTTTGGTTTATCTTTTTAACTTCTTCTTTAAAATTTTGATAATTATTATCCATTAATAAAACTTTAATATATTATTCGAATCTAATCTATCTGAATTTATATAAAGTACTTTTCCATCAACCACATTTTCTTTTTTAAAAACCTCAATAATGGTATTCTTTGAGTTAAATTTTGCTTTTTGACCTGTTAAAGGGTCAACAACCATCATCACTGTTCCTTCGGCGGCCTTAAATGGTCTTGCATTATACTTAGTTATAGAATCGCTCATAAAATTTTTGAAAATTGGTAAAGCAGTTCTTGATCCTGTTTCATATTTTCCTAATGGAGTTGGGTTATCTGAACCAACATAGACACCAACTAGTACATTTGAAGTAAAACCTATAAACCAAGTATCTGTATTTTTATTTGTTGTTCCAGTTTTACCTGCAATGTTTAAATTTAAGTCTTTTAGTTTTTTAGCTGTACCTCTTTGAACGACTCCTTCTAAAATTGATGTCATTTGAAAAGCTGTTTCTGAAGAAAAAATTTGTTTATAATTATTTCTAATCTCTGGATAATCGTTAGTTAAATAAGAAATTTGATCACAATTAATGCATTTTCTTTTATCATTATTAAAAATAGTATTTCCCTCACTGTCTTGAATTCTATCTATGAGTATTGGTTCAACAAGTTTTCCTCCATTAACAAAAGCTGAGTAAGCAGATGTAAGTTTTAATAAGGTTGTTTCAGCAGATCCCAAAGATATTGATAAAAGTTCTTCAGGATTATCATAAATTTTAAGTGCTTTTGAAAAATCAACTATTTTCTCTACACCAAGATTTTGGGCTATTCTTACTGTCATTAAATTTCTGGATTTCTCCAAACCAACTCTTAAAGTCGAAGGCCCATAAAATTTTTTTCCATAATTTTCTGGTTTCCACATTTTTAAATCATCTCCTTGGTCTAAAACCAGTGGTGCATCTAGAACTAATGATGTTGGTGTAAAATTGTTCTCTAAGGCTAATGCATAAACAAATGGTTTAAAAGCTGATCCAGGCTGTCTTTTGGCTTGTGTTGCTCTGTTAAATTCACTTTGTTTAAAACTAAAACCACCACTTAGTGCTAAAACTCTGCCAGTAAATGGATCCATCACAACAATTCCACCATTTACCTTTGGTAATTGTTGTAAGTTAAAAATATTTTCTTTAAAATTTTTAACATAAATAATATCACCAGGTTTTAATAATTTATTAAATTCTTTTTTTGTCCAAGAAATACTCTGATATTCAATAACACCTTCAATATTATCTTCTGTTTCTATTTCTGCTGAAAATTTATTTATCTTTTTGACTATTGCTAATTTCCAATGAATTGAATTTTCTAATTTATACTTTTCTAAATCTTTTTTCCATTCTGAATTATAATTCCTGTTAGTAAGTGGTCCTCTCCATCCTTTTCTTTTATCATATGCTATTAATCCATCTCTAAGTGATTTTGTTGCAATTGTTTGTAAATTTAAATCTATTGGAGTATTGATATTAAAACCTTGTTTATAAACTTTATCATAGCTCAACGTTTCAATTACACTCTTTCTCACATCTTCAATAAAATATTGAGCGTCTTCTAAATAAATTTTTTTATTTTTTTTTAAAATTATTTCCTCTTTTGTAAGTTTTTCATACCATTCTGAAGTTAAATAATTATTATCCAACAAATTTTTTAAAACTAAATTTCTTCTAAATTTTGCAATATCTATATCTCTATAAGGATTATATCTACTAGGTGCTTTTGGTAAAGCTGCTAATAAAGCAGCTTCTGAATAATTTAAATCTTTAATAGATTTATCAAAATATTCTAAGCTTGCAGCGGCCACTCCATATGCTCCACTTCCAAGATAAATTTGGTTTAGATAAAGCTCTAGAATTCTTTCTTTAGATAAGGCTCTCTCTATTCTAAAAGCTAGAATTGCTTCTTTAATTTTCCTATTTAAACTTACTTCATTTGTTAATAAGAAGTTTTTTGCTACCTGCTGAGTAATTGTAGATGCTCCCTCCAACCTTTTAGATGATAAAATATTTGAAATATTATTTATTACGGCTCTAATAACACCTTTAGCATCAACACCTGGATGTTTAAAAAAATTTTTATCTTCAGCGGATAAAAAGGCGTTAATTACATTTTTTGGAATTGAATTAAATGGAACAAATACTCTTTTTTCTTTTGAAAAATCTGCCACTAAATCACCATTACCAGAGTAAACTTTGCTAGAAACAGGAGGTTTGTAATTCTTAAGAAATTTATAATCAGGTAGATCGTTAGAATAAGTCCATAAGATACTTATTATCAAAATAGTTGATAAAAGAATAAAAGACGTAATTAAAATAAAGATATTTCTTAAAAATTTATTCATTTTAATTTCATTATATCTTGGAATTTGTTAAAGATATGGCAAGAATATTAAACAAAATTTTAAAAATTTAAATTATTAATGAAATTAACATTTACAAAATTATGGAAAAAAATTTATATATTGATGCTTCGCATCCTAATGAAACTAGAGTTGTTCTTAAATCAGGCGAAAATATTGAAGATTACGAGTACGAAGGTTTAAAAAATAACTTAATTAAAAACAACATTTATTTAGGTAAAGTAAGTAGGATAGAACCCTCTTTACAGGCAGCTTTTATTGATTTTGGAAGAGAGAGACATGGGTTTTTATCTTTTAATGATATTCAATCGGATTATTATCAAATACCAAAAGCAGATTTAGAAAAAATTAAAGAGGAAGAAGAAAAAGCTAGAGAAGAACTTTCAAGAGAAGTTGAGGCTAAAGAAGAGGAAAATATTGCTCAGGGCAAGCTAGAAATTGATGATCCTATAGAAAAAATATCAGAAGAAAAAACGGAGGAAGATTTAAATAAGAATGAAAATATTATTGAAAAAGAAGATTTTGCTGATGCTAAAGAAAAAAAAAAGGAGCATAGATTTAAATTTAAAAGGTATAAAATTCAGGAAGTAATTAAACCCAACCAGGTAATTCTTGTACAAGTTATTAAAGATGAAAGAGGTCAAAAAGGTGCCGCATTAAGTACTTTTATTTCTATTGCTGGTAAATACATAGTATTAATGCCAAACACTCCTAAAGGTGGAGGTATATCAAGAAAAATATTTAATCCTGCTGATAGAAAAAAAATAAGAACAATTTTAAATGAAATTGAAATACCTAAAGAGATGGGATTAATTGTTAGAACTGCTGGAAGCAATAAAACAAAAAATGAAATAAATAATGATTTAACAACTTTGATTAATGCCTGGAGTCAAATAAAAGATAATGCGATAAATTCTATAGCTCCCTCATTGATACATCAAGAAAGTGAAATAATAAAAAGAACACTTAGAGATATGTTTGATGATAATACAAAAAATATAATTGTGGAAGGAAATGAAGGGTACAAGAAAGCACAATCTTTTATGAAAATGATGATGCCATCTTGTGTTAAAAGAGTGAAAAAATACAGAGGGAAAATTCCATTATTTATTGAGGAAAATATTGAACAAAAGTTAAATCAAATTTTTGACTCAGAAATTAAACTTAAATCAGGTGGATATTTGGTTATCAATCCAACCGAAGCTTTGGTCTCAATTGATATCAATTCTGGCAGTTCCATTAAAGCAAAGAACGTTGAAAGTACTGCTTTAGATACAAATATAGAAGCTGCAGAAGAAATTGCGAGACAAATCAAAATAAGAGACTTGTCTGGTCTAATTATAATAGATTTTATAGATATGCTAAGTTATGGAAATAGAAGATTAGTAGAAAGAAAACTTAAAGAGAAATGCAGAACGGATAGAGCAAGAATTCAAATTGGTAGAATAAGCAATTTTGGACTTTTAGAAATGTCTAGACAACGGCTTAGAGAAAGTGCAATTAAATGGAAAGTTACATTAACAGATGAGTCTTTTGCTCAAAAACTACTAAAAATTGTTGAATTAAAAGCAATTATTAACAAAGCTAAATTTGTTGAACTAAAAGTATGTGAAAAAGTTTCGGATTTCCTTAAAGAAAATTTTGTTGACGACTTAACTTATTTTGAAAAAAAAAATAAAATAACCATAGATATAATTAGTGATAATTCATTAATTATACCAGAGTATATTATAGATATTAAAAATAAATCAAAGAAAACAATTGAACTAGTAGAATATTACGAAAAATTGAAAAATTTAGAAATCCAAAATAATGAAAATAAATTTTCAGAAAAAAAAGGTAATAAAAAAATCAACAAAAAAACCTATAAAAGAAAAAAATATTATAAAAAAACTAAATAATCCCTTTTGATGGAGATGATGGATTGCCCATTAAAATTTTATCTATTCTACCAGACTTATAGGATTGTCTACCAGCAATAACTGCATTTTTAAAAGCAAGTGCCATTTCAAAAGGTTTTTTGGCTTTTGCAATTGCAGTATTGACTAGAACTCCATCACATCCTAATTCCATTGCAATTGTGGCGTCAGATGCTTGACCTAAACCAGCATCAATAATTAATGGAAGTTTAGTTTGTTCTCTAATTATTTGAATATTGATTTTATTTTGAATGCCCAGTCCTGATCCAATAGGTGCAGCTAAAGGCATAATAGCATCAGCACCAGAATTCTCTAAACGCTTGGCCATTAAAGGATCATCATTGCAATAAACCATGACCTTAAAACCCTCTTTAGCTAAAACTTCTGTTGATTTTAAAGTTTCTATCATATCAGGAAATAAATTTTTTTTATCTCCTAAAACTTCTAATTTAACTAACTTCCAACCACCTATTTCCCTAGCTAATCTTAAAGTTCTTAAAGCTTCTTTTGAATTAAAACATCCGGCAGTATTGGGTAAATATGTAATTTTTTTTGGATCAATATAATCCATTAGCAAAGGCTTATTTTTATCTGTAATATTTACCCTTCTTACGGCAACTGTCACTATTTCTGCTCCAGAAAGTTTGATTGCTTTTGCGCACTCAGACATACTTTTATATTTTCCTGTTCCAACAATTAATCTGGAATTAAATTTTTTATTTGCGATAATTAAACTATCTTTTTTCAAATTAACCACCTCCAATAAAATGAACTATTTCAATTTTATCATTTTTATTTAATTTTATTTTATTAATTTTTTTTTTATCTATTATTTCTTCATTAAGCTCAATTGCTACTTTATTTAATGGTATTTTTAGATTTTTTAACACTATTGAAAGGTTAGAATCTTGAGTTATAGATTTGATTTTGCCATTTATTTTAATTTTTATTTTTTTTATTTTTTTCATCGTATATAAGTGCTGAATGAATAATAAAATAATTATTATTAATGGTCCAAATCTTAATCTATTAGGAGAAAGAGAACAATCACAATATGGATCAACTTCGTTTGACCAACTTAAAGAGAATTGTTCCAAAAAAGCGCAAGAAATTGGACTTGATGTTCAATTTGCTCAATCTAATGTTGAAGGAGAGCTTGTTAATATAATTCAAGATGCTAGGAAAAAATTTGATGGTATGATTATAAATGCTGCAGCATTTACTCATACCTCTGTGGCTATAAGAGATGCTTTAGATTTATTCAAAAAACCAATAATCGAGTTACATTTATCTAATATTTATAAAAGAGAGGAATTTAGACATAAATCACTTATAAGTGGCGTGGTTACTGGAGGTATTTTTGGATTAGGTGCAGAAGGATATATTTTGGCCATAATTTCATTGCAAAAGGCTTTGCAAAATGAAAATAGATAAAAAAATAATTAAAGAATTAAGCGATTATTTAAAAGAATTTAATCTTACTGAAATAGAGATAACTGAAAAAGATACAAAAATTAAAGTATCAAAAAATAATGTTTCAATTAGTAATCAATCACAAACTATTTCACCCTCATCACCTGCAACAAGTTCAGCACCTACTCAAACTCAAAATATTAAATCAGGAATTGAAATTACTTCACCTATAATTGGAACTGCTTATCACGCTCCAGAACCTGGTGCTAAAAAGTTTGTTGAGATTGGAAAAAAAATTAAAAAAGGTGATACAATAATGATTGTTGAGGCAATGAAAACTATGAATCATGTTCCTTCAACAGCAGATGGCGTTGTAAAAGAAATTTGTGTTGAGGATGGCCAACCTGTAGAATTTGGTCAAACTATTATTATCCTAGAATAAATAATGTTTAAAAAAATTTTAATTGCAAACCGTGGGGAAATTGCGGTTAGAATTATTAGAGCATGTAAAGAATGGGGAATTCCAACTGTAGCTGTTCATTCCGATGTAGATAGAGAAAGCATGCATGTAAGAATGGCTGATGAAAGCGTATGTATTGGTTCTCATCAACCAGCAAATAGTTATTTAAATATTCCGGCATTAATGTCAGCAATAGAACTTACAAATGCTGATGCTGTTCATCCTGGTTATGGTTTTCTCTCGGAAAATGCGAATTTTGCAAGAATTTTAGAAGAGAATAAAATTAATTTTATAGGAGCTTCATCTAAACATATTGAAATGATGGGTGATAAAATCCAAGCAAAAAGAATAGCTAAAGAAAATGGTTTGCCGGTTATTGAGGGCTCTGAAGGAGGAGTAAAAGATGTTTCTGAAGCAAAAGCACTTTGTAAAAAAATTGGTTTTCCTGTCTTAATCAAAGCCTCAGGTGGAGGTGGAGGTAAAGGTATGAAAATAGTTTATAAGGAAGAAGAGTTTGAAACGCTGTTTTCAACTGCAAAATCAGAAGCACAAAAATACTTTGGTAATGATGAAGTATATATTGAAAAATTTTTTCAAAATCCAAGACATATTGAGGTTCAAATATTAGCTGGAAAAAATAGAGCAGTACACCTACATGAGAGAGATTGTTCGGTTCAAAGAAGACATCAAAAACTTATAGAAGAAACACCAAGTCCAGTTTTAAATGATGAAATAAGAAAAGATTTATTTGAAAGAACAGTAAAAATGGTAGCTAAAATAGGTTATATGGGAGCTGGTACTGTTGAGTTTATATATGAAGATGGAAAATTTTATTTCCTTGAAATGAATACAAGAGTTCAAGTTGAGCATCCTGTAACTGAGATGGTTACTGGAGTTGATATTATTAAAGAGCAAATTTGGATTGCTTTTTCAGGAGAAACAGCTTTAAAACAAAGTGACATAAATCCTAGAGGACATGCAATTGAATGCAGAATAAATGCTGAGGATGCTAGTAAAAACTTTCAGCCTTCGCCTGGAGTTATTACTATGTGTCATCAACCATCTGGTTTTAGAACACGAGTAGATGGCGCAATATTTCAAGGATATAAGGTAACACCCTATTACGATAGTATGGTTTGTAAATTAATTTGTCATGGAAGAAACAGAACAGAAGCAATTCAAAGAATGAATAGATCCTTAGATGAATTTGTTATTGAAGGAATAACTACAACAATACCTCTGCATAAAAAATTACTAAACCACAAAAAATTTATAAATTCAGATTTTAATGTCAGTTGGCTAGATAAAGATTCAATTGTTTAATAACAATTTACAAGCCAAACATCGTAAACAGGATGATCAAAAGGTGCGATTGATGGACTTGATGAAAACATCCAACCATTAAAAACAAAAACTTCATCATTATTTTTATTAGTCAAATCTCGAACTTGTATATAAGCAGTTATTTCTGGATTATCATCAAATTCTGAATTTTTACATTTAAGGCTTTTAATTAATAAATCTTTAAAATTTACTAATTCTCCATTTTTAAGTTTAAGTAAGGTGTTTTTTGAACTTATTTTATCCAAAATTTTGATATCAGTAAAAGTTCCCTCTAAATTACTTTTTGCGTTTGAGTTTAAAACTAAACAAAAATAAAATAAAAAAACTAAATAGATTAATTTAAAATTATTCTTTCCAACTTGAGTATTTCTTTTTAATACCATCTTTATTTTTATTTGGATAATATGCTGCGTCAGTCCCAGTTAAATTTTCTTGATGTGGTTTTTGCCATTCATATTTTTCTAAAGTATGTTTTTTCTCAATTTTATTTGGTGTAAAATGTATCCAAGAATACCATTCAACAGGAATTTTAGATGCGTCTATTGTGTTTGAATAGATAACCCATCTTTTTCCGTTTTTACTTTCATAGTATTTATTACCAAGCTCATCAGCACCAACTAGTTTTCCAAAAAAAATAGTTTTTAATCTTGTTCCAAAAGTATCTTGATTCCACCACGTGAAAATTTTCTTTAAGAGTGTCAACATAATATTTTTCTATTTATTCAATTAAAAATTGTAAAATTTAAATTAGACTAAAATATGAATATGTATATAAATTAATTGATTCATTATTCAAATTAAAATTTAAATTGAGGTCAAATGGCAAAGTATTTAGTTGAAACTTATTATACCTGTACCTTTAAAGTAAATCATTATTTAGATGATATTAATGAGGCAGAGTTAAAAAATTTAGAAAAAAGAGATGATGGTAAATTTGAGGTTTTAGACGTAAAACTTGATAATAGAAAAACAAAAAGTCTAGATCCAAAAAACAATAAAGTCCTTGAAAACAACAAAGTGGATGTAGTTACCGAAACGGATAAAAAAAACCCAATTAATAAAGAAAGTGTAATAACAAGTATAAACATGGCTAACGAGAAGTCAGGTAAAAGGTTTAGCATGCCTGACAGAAGAAAAGGATATATACAAAAAGCTACTATTGGTGACCACAAAGTTTACCTACATACTGGAGAATATGAAGACGGAAAAATTGGAGAAATATTTATTGATACTAGTAAAGAAGGTGAACTTGTAAAAGCCTTAATGAATAACTTTGCAATTGCTGTTTCTTTAGGCCTTCAATACGGTGTTCCGTTAGATGAGTTTATAAGTGCATTCGTTGGCACAAAATTTGAACCATCAGGCAAAGTACATGGTAATGATAGAATTTTAAGTGCCACATCAATTTTGGATTATATTTTCAGAGAATTAGCTATTTCATATCAAAATAGAGAAGATCTAGCACATACTCCAGCTATTGGAGGAAATGATGCTATCAATACAGAAGATCAAAGCTCTGAAGATCAAAATCAATTATTGAAAATTGTAAAAGACATTACCAGTAAAGGATTTGTTAGAAATAATTATAAAAAAAATCTAGTTGATCTGTCAGATGTAAAAATAAGTTTAAAAGGTAAAAAATAAGTTATTTTTTTGTTTTTAAAGCTAAATTTAATTCTTTCAATTGATCTGGATTTACCTCAGATGGTGCATTCATCATCAAATCTTGTGCATTTTGGTTCATTGGAAACATAGTAACTTCCCTAATATTTTTCTCATTAGCTAGTAACATTACGATTCTATCAATACCAGGTGCTATTCCTCCATGTGGAGGTGCGCCATAACTAAGTGCATTAATCATACCACTAAATTTTTCATCTACTTCATTTTTATCATATCCTGCAATCGAGAAAAGTTTATACATAAGTTCTGGTTTATGATTTCTAATTGCTCCTGAAGATAATTCTATACCATTACAAACTATGTCGTATTGATAAGCAAGTATATCTAATGGGTTTTCAAAATCTTTATCACTTAAATCACCTTGAGGCATTGAAAATGGATTATGACTAAATTCAATCTTGTTTGTTGATTCATCTTTTTCGAACATTGGATAATCTACAATCCAACAAAATGCGAAAATATTTTCATCAATTAAATCAAGATCTTTTGCAATTTTATCTCTTGCTAGTGCAGTAATTTTTTCTAATTCATCTTGTTTTCCACAAGCCATGAAAATACTATCCCCTATTTCACTATTTGTTTTTTTCATGATTTCAACCAATGCATCTTGAGAAAAGAATTTTCCTATAGGGCCTTTTGCTGAAATATCTTTATCTTTTTCAAAAGTAAAATAAGCTAAACCAGAGGCACCTTCTTCTTTAGCCCATTTATCAATATTATCAAAAAAACTTCTGGGTTTATCTTTTGTATTTTTTGTAACAATGCATCTTACTTTAGATCCAGATTTTACTAATTTTTTAAATATTTCAAACGAAACATCTTCTCTTGTAAAAATTTCAGTTATATCATTTACAATGAGTGGGTTTCTTAAATCTGGTTTATCAGTACCATATTTAAGCATTGATTCCTTGTATGAAATCTTTGGAAATTTATCAAACATCAGTTTTTTAGTTGAAAAATTTTTAAATGTATTAACCATTAACTTTTCAACAACATTAAATACATCCTCTTGCTCAACAAATGACATTTCCAAATCTAATTGATAAAACTCCCCAGGACTTCTGTCTGCTCTTGCATCTTCATCTCTGAAGCAAGGTGCAATTTGAAAGTATCTATCAAAGCCAGAAACCATTATTAATTGTTTAAATTGCTGAGGAGCTTGCGGTAGTGCATAAAATTTTCCTGGATTTAAACGACTAGGTACTAAAAAATCTCTAGCACCCTCTGGGCTAGATGAGGTTAAAATTGGTGTTTGAAATTCTAGAAAACCTAATTTATTCATTTCATTTCGTATGTATGAAATAACCTTGGATCTTAAAATAATATTTTCATGAATTTTTTTTCTTCTTAAATCTAAGAATCTATATTTCAATCTTATTTCTTCTGCATATTCTTGATCACTAAATATTGGCATTGGGAGCTCTTTACAAGTGCCTAAAACTTCATGCTGCTCAATAACAACCTCAATTTCACCAGTGTCAATTTCAGAATTAATTGTTTCTTTAGATCTGTTAACAACTTTCCCCTCAACTTTAATTACCGTTTCTAATTGCATTTTTTCTAAATCAGAAAAATATTTATTATCCTTATCAATTATACATTGGGTAATTCCATAATTATCTCTTAAATCAATAAATAATAAATTCCCATGGTCTCTTTTTTTATTTATCCAGCCTGAAAGAGAAATTTTTTTATCTACATCCTCTTTTCTTAATTCATTACACTTGTGTGTTCTGTATTTATTCAATTAAACCTCTAATGCTTCTTTTATAATTTTAAAATCGATTGGTTTCTTTCTTTTTAAACTAATTTCGTCGATTTTATATATGAAATCGGAAATTTTGCCATAAGTTCTATCAATTCTCTTAATTATAAATTCAATAAGTTTTTGGTCTATTGATATTTGACGATCTGAAAGATTTTTTAATATTAGTGCATAAATTAAATCGTCACCAGGTTTTTCAATTTGAGATAAAATAAAATTATTAGATCTTGAATTAAGATCATTTAATTTAAAATTAAAGTCAACTATCGGTATTTTTGAGGTTACTATTAAGTACTTATTATCCTGATCTATTATATTTATAAGTGTAAATAATAAGTTTTCATTTATTTTTTCAGTTAAATCCTCAACAATTATATTTTCATATATTTTAATTTGTTGAAGAAAGTCATTATTAATATCTTCTGCATTAATTTTAATTCCTCTGTGCTTTTCTAAAAATATATTTATTAAATGACTTTTTCCTGAAAACTTTTCACCTATTAGGTTTATAAAATTTTTATCCCATTTTGGCCAGCTATTTAAAAGGCTAAAAGAGTGTTCGTTGCTGTTTGAAACATAAAAATCCTGATCTTTAAAATTTTGATCATAATCAAATTTAAGTATTTGCTGATTAAGATTTGTCATTTAAAACCCAAATTTTATTTTTAATTTCAAAATCATAATTTTGATCACTCATAACTTCTAAAAACTTATCAGGTGTTCCATTAAAAATAACTTTATAAAAATTATTTCGATTATCGAATTTATAAATTGAAAAATTATATATCAAATCCATATCAGATAAAATTTTTTCAAATTTATTAATTTTTATATTACTAGAGTTATCAATAGAGATATTTAAAGATAACTTTACTGAAGTATTGATTTGATTTTGTGATTTCCAAAAATCTTCGTAGACTAATTTTAAATTACCAATAAATTCAAATAACTCTTCTTCATCATCAAAATTAACTTCAGTATAATTTAAATTTTTTATATTTTTTTTTTGATTTAAAAAAATTTTATTAAATACTCTAATTTTATTATCATCTTTAAACACAATCATAATTATGTGATCATTTATATTGTATTTGTTTATAATTTCTTTGAAGTCATAAGTTTCTAAATTATTAATATTTCTTTTTATTAAACTAAAATCGTCAAGATCTTGGGTGGGTAAGATATAATTTAAAAGATTATTTTTTTTGTTATTTATATTCCAGCTGGAAAATAATTTATCTTCAGAGAACATTGAAACTTGATTTTTATTCTGATCAACAAAAACTGGAATGAATAAGAAATCTTTTTTTACAGGTAAAGACGGAAATACATTTTTTGACTCCAGTAAATCAAATATATTTTTTTTATTAAATGAAACATTAAGGGTAAGATAATAAATTTCATCTATAAACTTTTCCTCCTTAATAGAGAAAGTTTCTATCATTCCTTTTATTTGATTTATTGGCGTTTTTTTTAATTTTATTTGATCTTTACTTTGGACAATTGAAAAAATTAGTTCATTAAATGCCTTTAAAAATCCTTTATCAATAATTTCATTTTTATTAAAATTTATTTCAAAAGGTGTTGATATTCCAATATCATTTATAGAAAATGTCTTTGCATGACTATTTTCTGTGGAAAAGAAAATATTTATTAAAGCAAGAAATAAAAAAAAATTATATAAAAGCTTTAATTTATAAAGTTGAGAAATAAATTTCATAAAACATATTAATGAATAAAAAAAAATTTACCTATAAAAAAAGTGGAGTTAATATCAAAGCTGCAGACAGGTTTGTTGATTTCATTTCTACAGTTTCAGCAAAAAAAAGAGGCAAAAAAAAGTTTTCAAATATAGGCGGGTTTGGCTCAATAACAAATATACCTAGTAATATTAAACAACCTAAAATCGTAGCTTGCACAGATGGTGTGGGAACAAAAATTGAAATTGCTAATACATTAAATAAATTTGATACCATAGGAATTGACTTGGTTGCTATGAGTGTAAATGATTTAATCGTACAAGGAGCTAAGCCTTTGCTTTTTTTAGACTATATATCAATAAATAAAATTGATCTTAAAAAACTTAAAGCAATAATAAAAGGGATTAACAAAGGCTGTAACCAATCAGAATGTGAGCTCGTCGGTGGAGAAACTGCTGAAATGCCAGGTACGTATGAAAAAGGTAAATTTGATATCGCAGGTTTTGCTGTAGGAGTTGTTGGAAAGAATAAAATTTTAAATAAAAATAAAATAAAAAAAAATAATCTTATAGTTGCAATTCCTTCCAGTGGCTTACATTCTAATGGGTATTCTCTTGTAAGATGTTTATTAAAACAAAAAAAAATAAATATTAAAAAAAATAAATTTTTAAAATCTGAGCTTCTAAAACCGACTAAAATATATGTTAAAGAAATAATGAATTTGATAAACAACAACTTAATCAATGGCTGTGCAAATATAACTGGAGGAGGTTTGTCTGATAATATTAAAAGAATTATACCAGATAAACTCTCAGCACATATAAGTTTAAATAAAATTGAAACTTCTAAAATATTTAATTGGCTTAAAAATAATGGAATTTCTGATAAAGAAATGCTTAAAACATTTAATTGTGGAGTTGGTTTTTGTCTTATTGTTGAAAGTAAAAATTTAAAAAAAATTAGTAAATTTTTTTCAAAAGAATACAAACCATATGTTATTGGAAAAATTTCTAATGGTAAAAATAAAGTTAAGTTAAATGGTTCTATCAACTGGTATCACTAGAATTAAAACAGCTGTATTTATTTCAGGTACAGGAAGCAATTTAAAATCTTTAGCTAAATTTTCTAAAACTAAAATATCTCCTATATCAATTAACTTCATTGTTTCAAATAACTCTAAGGCAAAGGGTTTAAATTATGCCAAAAAATTTAAAATTAAAAAAAAAGTTTTAAATTTTAAAAATAAAAAATTAAGTGAAAATAAGCTACTTTCCATCTTAAAAAAAAATAATATTGAGATGATTTGTCTAGCTGGATTTATGAAAATTTTGTCAAAAAATTTTATAAAAAAATTTAAAGGAAAAATATTAAATATACACCCCTCTTTACTGCCTAAATATAAAGGATTAAATACTCACCAAAGAGTATTGAAAAATAAGGAAAAATACTCAGGATGCACCGTTCATTTTGTAAATGCTAGATTAGACTCAGGGAAGATTATTCTACAAAAGAAAGTAAAAATTTTAAAAAAAGATACCGAGTCTTCTCTTGCTAAAAAAATATTAGTCCAAGAGCATAAACTTTACCCAAAAGCTATATTAAAAGTTTTTAATCTTTAAAGAAAAAATCTATTTCAATTTTAGCATTTTCAACACTATCTGATCCATGAACAGAGTTTTTGTCTATTGAAATCCCGTATTTTTTTCTTATAGTACCCTCTTCTGCATCTTCTGGATTTGTAGCACCCATTAATTCTCTATTTCCTAAAACTGCATTGTCTTTTTCAAGAACCATTACAACAATTGGACCTGATGATAAATAGGCACATAAATCATTATAAAATGGTTTAGTTTCATGAACTTTATAAAACTTTTCAGCTTCTGTTTTTTCAATTTGGATTTTTTTTTCTTTTAAAATTGTAAAACCATCAGATTTAAACATTTCTTTAATTTCGTTAGCTAGATTTCTCTCTACTGCGTCTGGTTTTATAATTGATAATGTTTGTTCTAAATTACTCATAATGATCCTCAATTAGTTTGTTTAATAATCTCACTCCGTAACCTGTCGCGCCACCTGAATTTAATGCTCCTCCATACTTTGAAAAAGCCATCCCAGCAATATCTAAATGTGCCCAAGGTGTTTTATTTAAAATAAATCTCTGCAAAAATTGAGCAGCAGTAGTAGATCCAGCTCCTCCAACATAGTTAATATTTTGCATATCCGCATTTTTAGAATCAATAAGTTTGTCAAAATTTTTATTTAACGGCATTCTCCAAACTTTTTCCTCTACTTCTTCCCCTGCATTAATTAATTGTTTTGACAATTTATCGTCATTTGAAAATAAACCAGCGTATTCTGAACCAAGTGAAACAATAATTGCTCCTGTTAAAGTCGCCAAATCAACTATAAATTTTGGTTTAAATTTTTCCTCAGTATAAGTTAAAGCGTCGGCTAATACTAATCTTCCTTCAGCATCTGTGTTTAAAATTTCTACAGTTTTACCGCTATAGGATTTAACAATATCCCCAGGTCTTTGTGCATTTCCTCCAGGCATATTTTCAACAAGTCCAACTACACCAACTGCGTTTACTTTTGCTTTTCTTAGAGCTAAACTTTTCATTAAGCCTACAACTACTGCAGAACCTGCCATATCATAAGTCATATCTTCCATAAATTTTGCTGGCTTAAGTGAAATGCCTCCAGTATCAAAGCAAACTCCTTTTCCTACAAAAGCTAAGGGTTTAGATTTATCTTTCAGTCCATTCCATTCCATAGTTACTAAATAAGAACCTCTGATGCTCCCCTGTCCTACACCAAGCAAAGTATTCATTCCAAGTTTTTTCAATTTTTTTTCGTCATAAATGTTTATTTTAAGACCATCCTTTTTTAATGTATTCAATCTTTTTGCATACTCGTCAGGATGTAAAACATTACCTGGCTCAGAAACTAAATCTCTTGAACAAAAAGTACCTTCTTCAAGAGCTCTAAACTTAATTTGTTCTTGAAGAGATGGCTTATTTTTTCCGGTTACATCTATTTTAATATTTATCTTATTTTTTTTTGTCTTGTATTTTTCAAATTTATAAGATTTTAATTTTAAACCGTGTAAGAAATAACCAATAAAATTACTTGAGTTATAATTTAAGGAATCTGAATTTAAATTATAGTCATTTTGTTTTAAATCTTTAAATAAGTCATAAAACTTGGCTCCTAAATTTACAAACTCTGAACTTTTGATATTTTTTTTAATTGAAACCAAAATTATTTTTCTTTTAGAATTAATATCAAATGATATTATTTTTTTCTTAGGGTCCTTCGATTTTATCAAATCAGAGATGAAAGAATATTCAATGCTCGAAATATGTTTTTTTAAACTATTGATGTTAAATTTTTCATCAGTAAAAAGGACAAGATTAGAAAGATTTTTTTTGGCTAAATTGGTTTTATAATTAATAATTACTGACATAAATTTCTAATACACTCTGTTAGAGATGGATGCTATATAAGAATAAAAATACCATTTTTCAATGAAAAAAATAATATTTAAAAAACTATTATCAGATTGTTTAATTTTTTTTCTGGTCTCATTGGTGGGAATTAGTTCAATTATATGGGTTTTTCAAGCTGTTAATTTCTTGGATATAATGATTGAAGATGGAAGAAACTACTATGTTTATCTGCAATACACACTTTTTAGTTTTCCAAAAATAATTAGCAAAGTTTTACCATTTTGTATTTTTTTTAGCTTTTCATATGTTTTTATTAAATATGAAATGAACAATGAATTAATAATATTTTGGAACCACGGAGTAAAAAAAATTAGTCTAATAAACTTTTTTTTAATTTTTTCTCTAATGATTTTGTTATTTCAAAGTATTTTATTAAGTATAATTGTTCCTAAATCCCAGGAGATTGCTAGAAATCAACTAAGAAATTCGGACGTTGATTACTTTGAAGGTCTGATAAAACCAAAAAAATTTAATGATAATGTCAAAAACTTAACTATTTATTCAGATGAAAAAACATCAGAAAATCAATTTATAAACATTTATATAAAGAAAAAAACATCAAATGAAAAATTTCAGATAACTTTTGCAAAGAAAGGTATTTTTGAAACCAGGGGTAATAAAAAAGTGCTAGTTCTATACAATGGACAAACCTTAAATAGCAACAATAATAAAATTACAAATTTTAAGTTTTCAAAATCAGATTTTGATCTTACTAACATGGACTCACATCTTGTTGTTCATAGAAAGCTACAAGAACAGCCCACAATAGGTTTACTTAAATGTGTTAAAAATATATCTCTTAAAGAAAACAAAAATATTTTGAATTGTGACCCATCAAACCCTTCTAATGTTTACAAAGAATTATTTAAAAGATTTTTTTTACCTCTCTATTTACCTTTGTTAATTTTAATTTCTTCATTAAACTTATTAATTTCCAAAGAAAGAGTAGATTATATTAGATATAGAATTCTAATATTTTTATTTGGGATATTATCAATAATTATTTCTGAAACCTCGCTAGGTTACATAAATAATTTTTTTTTAAAAAATATTATTATTATCTCAATTCCTATAATATTAACCTTATCTATCTATTTAATTTTAATTTTTAAATTTAAAATAAAAGAATCTAGGATCTAAAATGAAAACATACATTAAATTTTTGATTTATACATTTTTGAAATCTTTTATTAACATTTTTTTAATAATGTTAAGCTTAGTATTTATATTAAATATACTTAAAGAAATAGAATTTTTTAGTGGCGTGAATACAAATATGATTTTTCCAATATATTTATCTTTAATGAGCTCACCATCAATAATTTTTGAAATGTTTCCTTTTATTTTTTTAATTTCTACACAATTTTTTTTTATTAAATTGTTCAATAATAATGAAATTTATATTTTTAAATACTCTGGATTAAAAAACTTAAAAATAATAAGTATTTTGAGTATTTTGAGTTTTTTTATCGGCCTAATATTAATTACTTTTTTTTATAGTATTTCTTCAAGTCTGCAAAGCTATTACCTGGAAATTAAAAATCAATATTCAGAAGATAAGGCTTACTTAGCTGTAATTAATAAGAACGGATTATGGATAAAAGACATTGTTGATAATGAAATAAATATTATACATT
The DNA here is from genome assembly GCA_902532645.1 of uncultured Pelagibacteraceae bacterium. GTDB lineage: Bacteria > Pseudomonadota > Alphaproteobacteria > Pelagibacterales > Pelagibacteraceae > Pelagibacter. The sequence goes on from CACAIU010000005.1 coordinate 20,110, forward strand.
CTTCAAAAGTAAGCCAAAATTTTTTATCTGAAACTTTTATATCTACGTTTGATAAAAACTATCAACTTGTAAGAAATATTCAAAGCAACAAAATTGATATTATGAATAACAAATGGCAGATTTATAATGCAAAAGTTTTTGAGAATAATTCAAGCAAAGATGTAGATATACTTGAATTTTATTCAAATTTTAATCAAAAGGTTGTTGAAAATTTATTCTCAAATTTATCTTCTCTATCTATTCTAAAATTAGTTGATTTAAAAAAAAATTATAATTCACTTAATTATTCTGTGATAGACATAGATGTTCAAATTCAAAAAATTCTCACTTATCCTATTTTTTTAATGCTTATGACTATTTTATCCTCAATTATTATGTTCAACACCAGAAGTTTCAAAAGCAATATTATTAAAATTGTAATTGGTTTGTTTTTTTCAGTTCTGATTTATTATATAAGCAATTTTTTTAATGTTATGGGCACTACGGAAAAATTACCGCTTATGATTTCAATTTGGACCCCACTAATATTATTAAGTATAATAAATTTTATAATGCTCTTTAAAATTAATGAAAAATAGACTTTATAAATTTATATTTGTGCTTTTTACATATTTGATATTTATAAGTGCATTAAATGCAAATGAAAATTTTATTTTTAATATCACTGAAATAGATATTACTCAAAAGGGAAATTTAATAAAGGGATCAAAAGGTGGATCAGCAATCTCAGAAGATGGTGCAGAAATAATTGGAAATACTTTTGTCTATAATAAGATAACAAACATACTAGAAGTAACCGGTAATGTAAAATTTATCGATAAAAAAAAAGATACAATAATAAATTCAGATAAGGTTACATACTTAAAAAATGATGAGATAATTTTTACTGATGGAAACTCAGAATCTTTTAACGATGATTATAAAATCACAGCTGCAAATTTTAGATTTGATAAAAAACAAAATATATTAATTGCTAATAAAGATGTAAAATTTATCGATAAAAAAAAAGATACAATAATAAATTCAGATAAGGTTACATACTTAAAAAATGATGAGATAATTTTTACTGATGGAAACTCAGAATCTTTTAACGATGATTATAAAATCACAGCTGCAAATTTTAGATTTGATAAAAAACAAAATATATTAATTGCTAATAAAGATGTAAAATTTATCGATAAAAAAAAAGATACAATAATAAATTCAGATAAGGTTACATACTTAAAAAATGATGAGATAATTTTTACTGATGGAAAAACAACTGCTATTATCGAAAAGAAATATAAAATTGTATCTAAAGATGTTAAGTATGTAAAAAAACTAAATAATTTATTATCAAAAAAACAATCTCTTGTAGAAGATGGAAACAAAAATACTTATCAACTAGATAGTTTCTTATATGAAATAAATAATAAAATTTTAAAAGGAAAGAATGTACATGTATCATCAATAATAGATGAAAATAAAATTGATAATTACTATTTTTCCCAAGGCTTTTTTAATTTTAAAGATAAGAACTTCCTTTCTAAAGAAACAAAAATAAAAATTCATAAAGAAATTTTTGATAATACTGAACAAGATCCAAGAATTTATGGTTCTTCGTCACTAGGTGATGAAAATAAAACAATTATTTACAATGGAATTTTTACAAGTTGTAAAATCACTGATAATTGTCCTCCTTGGAGTATTCAATCAAAAAAAATTACTCATGATAAAGTTAAAAAGGATATGATTTATGAAAATGCAGTCCTTAAAATCTATGATATTCCTGTTTTATACTTTCCAAAATTTTTTCATCCTGATCCGACAGTCAAAAGAAGAACTGGGTTTTTACAACCTCAATTAAATAATTCAGAAACACTTGGTTCGTCTATTTTTATTCCTTATTTTAAAACACTTGGTTTAGGAAGTGATTACACATTTAAACCTACTTTGTTTAATGATAAATATATTCTTCAAAACGAATATAGAAAAGTAACTAACAATTCTTCTTTAATTGCTGATATAAGTTTATTAAAAGGTTACAAATCAACAGCAACAAATAAAAAAAAAAATATTAATCACCTATTCGTTGATTATAACAAAAATTTAAATCTAAATAATTATTCAAATTCCGATCTGGATGTTAAAATTGAAAGAGTCAGTAATGACACTTATTTAAAAGTTTTTCAAAACAACCTTTTTGAAACTCTTATAATGCCTAAAAATAAAAATGTAATGGTTTCTAATGTTGACCTTAGTTTGGATCATGAAGATTATAATTTATCGACTGAATTTAAAGTTTACGAAAGTTTAGATCAAAAACATAGCGACAGATATCAATTCATTTTACCCTCATACAGTTTTACAAAACAATTAAATATTAATAATTTTGATGGATCGTTAAATTTTTACTCTTCAGGAAGCAACAGTCTTAAAAATACTAATAATTTAAGAACCTCAGTGATAAATGATTTTGAATACAGTTCAGCAGACTATTTTACTAAAAATGGTTTTAAAAATAGTTTTAATGTTTATTTCAAAAATTTAAATTCTTTAGGTAAAAATGACCCAATTTATGACTCTAGTCCAAGAGTAGAAGGAATGAGTATATTTGAAATAGGATCTAGTTTTCCATTATTAAAACAAAATAATTTTAAAAAAGAAGTTTTGACACCAAAAATTTCTTTTAGAGCTAATCCTGGAAATAATATGAAAAATAATTCAACAACCAGTAGAATATTAAATACTAGCAATATATTTGAAATTAATAGACTTGGAATAAGTGACTCTTTTGAAAATGGTAAATCGTTAACACTTGGTGTTGATTATAAAATAGATTATGAAAATGAAACATCTTTACAAGATAAATATTTAGAATTTAAATTAGCAACTGTAATTAGAGATGAATTTGAAACGAATATACCTACAACATCTACTATTCATCAAAAAAGTTCGAATTTATTTGGAAGTATTAAAAGTGATGTAATAAACAATATAACTTTAGGTTATGACTTTTCAATAGATAATGATTTAAGAACATTTGACTCACACTCTGCAAGCGCAGAATTATCTATAAATAATTTTGTAACTGAATTTAACTACCTAGAGCAAAGTTCAAAATTTGGATCTAGTCATGTTCTTTCAAATAAAACAAGTTACAATGTTGATGATAATAATTTATTTTCTTTTTCAACGAGAAGTAATATAGAATTAGACTTAACTGAATATTATGATTTTAGTTATCAATATAAGAATGATTGTCTAACGGCTGGCATAAAGTATAATAAAACATTTTATCAAGATAAAGATTTAAAACCCACTGAAAATCTATTTTTCACTATAACTTTAATACCTTTAACAAAATATGAAAGTAGCATCTATGATAGGTAAGATAATAAAAATTTTTACTCTAATTTTGTTAGTGATCATTTTTCCTCAAGATAATTTGAGTTCTATAGAAAATAAAATAATAATTAAAATCAATAATGAAATTATCACTAGTTTAGATTTAGAAGATGAAATAAAATATTTAAAAGCACTTAATCCAGGTCTAAATAAATTAAATAATCAAGAAATTCTTGAAATTTCAAAAAAATCTATATTAAGAGAAAATATAAAAAAAATAGAAATTTTAAACAACTTTAAAAATCCAAAAGTTCCAAAGGAAATATTAGATCAATTAGTTAAAAACATATATTCGAAAATCGGAATAAATAATCTTAATAATTTTAAAAGTTATCTAAATATGAATCAAATAGATTATAAAAATGTATTAAACAAAATAGAAATAGAGGCTCTTTGGAATGAACTAATTTTTATTAAATTTTCTGAACAAATAAAAATAGATAAAGATAAACTGATAAATCAAGTTAAAAAAAATATTAATAAACAAAATAAATCTTATTTAATGTCAGAAATTGTTTTTGAATTATCTCAATCAGAGAAATTAGAAGATAAATATAAAAAAATAAGTGACACAATTTCAAATAAAGGTTTTGAGAATGCGGCTCTAATATATAGCATAAGCGAAACGGCTAAAATTGGAGGAAAACTGGATTGGATTAATGAAAATTCTTTAAATAATAATATTAAAGATATATTAAAATCAAAAAAAGAAAAAGAGTTTACAGAGCCAATTATAATACCTGGTGGTTTTCTAATTCTTAAAATAAATGAGATTAAATTAATTAAATTAGACAAAAATATTAATGACGAATTAGAAAGATTAATTAATACAACAAAAAATAATCAATTAAATCAATTTTCGAAAATATATTTTAACAGAATTAAAAAAAATATGAGTATAAATGAAATTTAAACCGATAATTGTAGTAGCGGGAGAACCAAATAGTATTTTTTTTGAAATTTTTTTTAAATCTTTAAGAAAATTAAATTTAAAAAGTCCATTAATTTTAATTGCCTCAAAAGAATTATTAAAATTAGAAATGAAACGATTTAATTTTAAAAGAAAAATTAAACTTTTAGATTTAAACAATCTAAAACAGAAAAAATTAGATAATAAATATCTAAATTTAATTAACGTGAACTATAAAAATAATAATTATCAAAAAAAAAGATTGCCAAAATCAAATGAATATATTCACAGGTGTTTTGAAATAGCTTTTAAGATTCTGAAAAAACATAATTTTAATAAATTAATTAATGGTCCAATAAATAAAAAAAAATTTTTAGATAAAAAATTTTTAGGAGTTACTGAGTACATTTCACATAAATTTAAAATAAAAAAAAATGCAATGCTGATTTTTAATCCAAAGTTATCTGTGTGTCCTGTGACAACTCACTTGCCTTTAAAAAATGTTTCTAAAAAAATCAAAAAAGTATCAATTATTGAAAAAACAAAACTAATTCATGATTTTTATAAAACAAATTTAAAAAAAAAACCAAAGATTGGAATACTTGGTCTAAATCCACATTGTGAAAGTGTAGATAAATTTAATGAAGATGATAAAATTGTTAAGCCAGCTATTAATATTTTGAAGAAAAATAAATTTTTCGTATCAGGTCCATTATCAGCCGATACTATTTTTTTAAAACAAAATAGAACTAAGTATGACGTAATTTTAGGAATGTATCATGATCAAGTTTTAACTCCTTTAAAAACATTATTTGAATATGATGCAATCAATATAACTCTTGGATTGCCTTTCATAAGAATTTCTCCAGATCATGGGCCTAATGAAAAAATGAAAGGAAAAAATATTTCAAATCCATTAAGTTTGATTAAAGCAATTTCTTTTTTGGATAAAAATTGATCAAAGCAAAAAAAAGTTTAGGTCAAAATTTTTTAATTGATGCTAATATTTTAGAAAAAATAATAAATACAACTAATATTCACAATAAAATAATTCTAGAAATTGGTCCAGGTTCTGGAAATTTAACTTCATATCTTCTAAAAAAAAAACCAAAAAAAATTTTTGTAATTGAAAAGGATAATGATCTTGTAGGAGATCTCCAGAATAGATTTGGAAATCAGATTACAATCATTAATGATGATATTTTGAAAATAGATGAAACTAATCTTTTTAAAAATAAAGTTACTGTCTTTGGAAATTTACCTTATAATATTTCAACTGAAATTCTAAGTAAATGGATTATTAATCTAAAAGATAACTTTTGGTTTGAATGTTTAGTCTTAATGTTCCAAAAAGAAGTTGCTAATAGAATAATTGCAGAATTTAATACGTCAAATTATGGAAGATTATCTATCATCAGTAATTGGAAACTTAATATAAAAAAGATATGTGATATTAAGCCTGATGCATTTTCTCCAAAACCAAAAATAGATAGTTCTTTATTATTGTTCTTTCCAAAAAAAAATTTTATTAAAATAAATGATCCTTATAATTTAGAAAAAGTTACCAGAATTTTTTTTAATCAAAGAAGAAAAATGTTAAAAAAACCTTTTAATCAACTTTTCAATGGTAATCAAAAAATTTTAGATAAGCTAAAAATTAATTTAAATTTAAGACCACAAAATATAAGTTTAGAGACTTATTATAAGCTTGCTCGCGAATACGAAAACTTAGGAAGTTAATTTTTCAACATGACTTCTTATATAGTCTAGATCATAGTCTTTAGAGCCATCATTTATAACAGCATCAATTAAATTTGTAATTTTTAAATAACATTCACTTAAATCATTGTTTATAACAACGTAATCATAATTTATCCAATGTAAGACATCTCTTTCAAATTGATGCATTCTTTCTTCAGCGGTTAATTTATCATTTTGATGTCGCTTAGATAGCCTTTCAAACAAAACCTCTTTGCTTGGAGGAAGTATAAAAAAAGTAATTAATCTATAATCTAATTTTTTATTTTTTATCTGATCGGCCCCCTGCCAATCAATATCGAAAAGAACATTTTTTCCTTTGTTAAGCTTATTTATAACTGGCGTCCTTGTGGTACCATAAAAATTATTAAAAACTTTTGCGTATTCTAAGAACTCTTCATTTTTAATTAATCTCTTAAATTCCTTTTCATCAATAAAAAAATAATCTTCATTTTGATTTTCGTTTAGCCTAGGTTGCCTAGTAGTATGTGAAATTGATATTTCAAAATTGTCTTTTTCAGATATTTTCTTTACGAGAGTAGTTTTACCTGCTCCTGAGGGAGAAGATAGTATAATCATTACCCCATCGTTTTGTGATGGCATTAAAATTTCTAATTAGCTTTTCCTTCGATAAATTTCACTGCATCACCTACAGTTAAAATCTTCTCAGCTTCACTATCTGAAATTTCAGATCCAAATTCTTCCTCGAAAGCCATTACTAACTCAACTGTATCCAAACTATCAGCACCTAAATCATCTATAAAACTTGACTCCTCAGTAACTTTTGCCTCGTCTATACCTAGGTGATCAGCTACAATTTTTTTTACTTTGCTTGAAACGTCTTCTGACATATTGATCCTTTTTGTTATAAATTCTTAATAGTTTAAAAACTTGTTTTGTCAAGCCATATACATGCCTCCATTAACATGCAAAGTTTCACCATTTATATAACTTGATTGACTTGAACATAAAAAAAGCACTGCATTTGCAATGTCATCTGGCTCACCAAGTCGACCAGAAGGAATTTTAGATATTATAGACTCCTTGAATTTGTCATCTAATTTATCTGTCATAGCTGTTTTGATAAAACCAGGTGAAATACAATTTATATTTATTTTTTTCTTTGCGTATTCTATTGCTAAACTCTTAGACATTGCAATTATACCTGCTTTAGAAGCAGTGTAATTGGCTTGTCCTAAGTTACCTGTGTGACCAACGACTGACGTAATATTAACAATTTTTCCAGATTTATTTTTAAGCATTTTTTTAATTGCTGATTTGCTTATTAAGAAAGTTGATGTTAAATTAACATCAATTACTTTTTTCCATTCATCTAGGCTCATTCTTATTGCTAAATTATCTTGGGTAATTCCTGCATTATTAACCACACAATCTAAACTGCCGCCAAGTTCTTTGGTAGCGTTTTCAACAAATTCATCAATTTTATCACTTTGAGAAATATCAAACTTTAATGTTTTAATATTTTTATATTTCTTATTTAGTTCTTCAAGTTTTTCTGTTCTAGTACCTGATGCTAAAATATTTGCTCCTGATTTATTCAATTTTTCAATTATTGAATTTCCAATCCCACCTGAAGCACCCGTAACAATAATATTTTTATTTTTTAAATCTATCATATTTTTAAACTTTCAATATCACTTTGACTATTTATTGTGTCAATTTTTACATCTTTATTAATTCTTTTTACCAAACCTGACAAAACTTTCCCAGGTCCAATTTCTATAAAATGATCTACATTATCTTCTATCATATTAATCACACTTTCTCTCCATCTAACTCTATTTTCTATTTGCTTAATTAGTAAATTTTTTAGTTCATCTGGATCTTTAATTTCATTAGCAGTAACGTTAGAAATTAATTTATTTTGTCCATTTTTAAAATTAAGTTTATTTAACTCCTCTGACATTATTTTTGTTGCATTATTCATCAAATCGCAGTGGAAGGGCGCACTTACTGGAAGCTTAATGTTTTTTATTAAATTATCTTTTAAAATTTGAACCAAATTTTCCAAATCCTCCGTTTTTCCACTTAGAACAATTTGACCTTCGGAATTGTCATTTGCAATTTGTACTTTTAAATGTTCTTTATTTTCCATTAAAATTTTTTCAATCACCTCAACTGACGAACCTAATACAGCAATCATTCCTCCCTGCCCTTTAGGAACAGCGTTTTGCATTGCATCTCCTCTAATTCTAAGTATTTTTAAAGTATCCGAAAAATCAAGATATCCCGAGCATGATAAAGCTGAATATTCCCCTAAGGAATGTCCAGCAAAATACTTCGCTTTATTTAAATCCAAGTTAAATTCATTTTTTACAAGATTAAATATTGAATAGCTTATTAGATATATTGCTGGTTGTGTATTGGCTGTTAAATCTAGCTCTTTTTTTGGTCCTTCTAGAATAAGTTTAGAAATAGAAAAATTTAGTGTGTCATCAGCCTGTCTAAAAAGATCTTTTACTAAATTAAATTTATCATATAGCTCTTTTCCCATTCCCACTATTTGAGATCCCTGACCTGGAAAAATTACTGAAAACATATAAAAAAAACTAATTATTTTGCCTTTTTAACTATTGTAATTGAACTTTTATAATAGTATATCCTCACTTTTTATTAAAGAACTTAAATGAATTTATACGAACATACAATTATAGCTAGGCAAGATACCTCACCAAGTGAATTAAAGCAATTGACAGAAAAATATTCTAAAATTGTTGAAAAAAATGATGGTGAAGTTGTTAAAACTGAAAACTGGGGATTACTAAACTTATCATATCTAATTAAAAAGAATAAAAAAGGGAGTTACATACACTTTAAAATTAAAGGTAAAGGTAATGTTATTGATGAATTAGAAAAAAATGAATCTATAGACAAAAAATTACTGAGATTTCTAACAGTTAAAGTAAAAAAATTTGACTTAGAAACAAACTATTTTGGGAAAAAAGAAGATAGTGAAAAAAAAGAAAGCGCTAAAAACTAATGCCAAAAAGACAAAGTGGAAATAAAAAAGGTAAACAGAGTAACTTCGCAAAATTAAGTATTTTTCAACCTAATAAATATAAATTTAAAAAAACTTGCCCATTATCTGCAAAAGGTGCTCCAGAAGTAGACTATAAAAATATTAAACTTTTAAAAAAATATGTATCAGAAAATGGTAAAATTCTACCTTCAAGAATAACAAATGTTTCTCAAAAAAAGCAAAGAGAACTGTCTCTTTCTATTAAAAGAGCAAGAAACCTAGCATTATTATAAAATGAAAGTAATCTTATTAGAAAACGTCAAAAGAATTGGATCGATTGGTGAGGTAATTGATGTAAAAAGGGGTTTTGCTAGAAACTTTCTAATTGCTAACAAAAAAGCACTCTATGCTTCAAAAGAAAACATAAAAGAAGTTGAAAAAATTAAAGCTGAGTTATCAAAAAAAGATAACGAAAAGAAAAAAGAAGCTTCTAAAATAGCTGAACAAATTAATGGGAAAGAATTTTCTATCAAAAAACTAAGTACAGAAAACAACGAATTGTATGGCTCTGTTAAACCTACTGAAATTTCTAAGCTTATTAAAGAAGAAAACAAAGTTGAAATTAAACCATCTATGATACAACCAGTTAAAGAAATAAAAGCTTTAGGAAAATTTAAAGTTAAAATTTCTTTACACTCAGAAGTTGATGCTGAAATTGCAATTAATGTTTCTTCAGCAGATACAATTCAATAATTATACATTCTTTTCCCCAATATAAATATACAATTTGATTTAATTATTTTTCATGTAGATTTATCTTAATGGAAAACAATTTAAGTATTGTCAAAGATCAATTTAAAGAGTTGCCAAATAACATTGAGGCGGAGCAAGCAGTTATAGGATCTATCCTTGTAAGTAATGATATTTTTGATGAAATAAATACAATAATTTCCAGTATTAACTTTTATGATCCAATGCATCAAAAAATATTTGAGGCAGTTGAAAATCTTATCTACAAAGGAATGTTAGCTAACCCAATTACTTTAAAAAATTATTTTGAAGATGAAAAAGATGATCTAAATGTCCCAGAATATTTGGTAAAAATCACAAAGTTTTCTACATCAGTAAGGCAAGCAATAGAGTACTCAAAAATAATTTATGATATGTTTGTTAGAAGAGAATTAATTAAAATTTCTGAACAAACTATTGATAGCGCAAAATTAAATGATCTTGATACTAACGGACAATCTATAATCGAAAGTTCTGAAAGATTATTATTTGATTTAGCTGAAAAAGGTTCTTTCAATTCTTCTTTAGTAAAATTTGATGAGGCAATGAAACAAACAATTGAAATGGCTTCAGCTGCTTATAAGAATGAAGAAGGAATCGTTGGTGTTCCAACTGGTTTAAGAGACTTAGATGATAAGCTTGGCGGTTTACATCAATCAGATTTAATTATTATCGCTGGTCGTCCATCAATGGGTAAAACATCACTTGCAACAAATATAGCTTTTAATGCTGCACAAAAATTACAAGAAAGTGGTAAGAAATCATCTATAGCTTTCTTTTCACTAGAAATGTCTTCAGAACAATTATCTACAAGAATTATATCTGAACAAGCCAGAATTAGTTCTAATGATATAAGAAGAGGAAGAATATCTGACGATCAATTTGATAAGTTTTTAGAAACTTCAAAAAATATTTCTGAACTACCACTTTATATTGATGAAACTCCAGCAATAAGTATTGCTGCTCTTAGTAATCGAGCAAGACGTATTAAAAGGCTTTTTGGTCTTGATATGATCGTAGTTGATTACATTCAATTAATGAGAGGAACTACATTTAACAAAGATGGAAGAGTTCAAGAAATATCACAAATTACTCAAGGACTTAAAGCAATAGCCAAAGAACTTTCTGTTCCTGTTGTGGCTCTTTCGCAGTTGTCTCGACAAGTGGAACAGAGAGATGATCATAAGCCTCAATTGGCAGATTTAAGAGAGTCCGGTTCAATTGAACAAGATGCTGACGTTGTAATGTTTGTTTACAGAGAAGGATATTATTTACAGAGAAAAGAACCAAGAGAAGCAACTGTTGAGCATGCAGAGTGGCAAGCAAAAATGAATGAAGTTGCACATTTAGCTCAAATTATAATTGGAAAACAAAGACATGGTCCTATTGGTAATGTAACTCTTGAATTTGAAGAAAGATTTACAAAATTTAAGGATACTCAATTAAGTTAATTTCCAATATAAAGAGCTTGAATGATAGCTCATTTTTATCAAAACGTTGTCCTTAAAAATCCTAAAGCAATATTTGTATTGTTAGTTATTGCTATTTTAAGTTTTGGATACTATTCAAAAAATTTTAGGTTAGATGCTTCATCAGAAACCCTATTAATAGAGGGTGACCCAGATTTAGTATATTTAAAAGAAGTCTCTGAAAGATATGGATCCAAAGAATTTTTAATTCTTACCTATACACCAAATGAAGGAATGGTAACTGACTCTTCAATTAACAATTTATTAAGTTTAAAATATAAAATTCAAAGTCTCAACTGGGTCCATAGTGTAATTACATTATTAGACATTCCACTTTTAAATAATTCAGAAGCTCCCCTTCAAGAAAGACTGGAAAGTTTCAAAACATTAAAAGATGAAGATGTTGATAGAGATCGAGGTTTTAAAGAGATTTTAAATAGTCCTGTTTTTCAAAATTTTGTCATTAGCGAAGATGGTAAAACTAGTGGGATTATTGTTAACATTAAACAGTCTAAAAAATTAGAAGATATAGAAAATAAATCAAAAGAAGAAGTTGAGCTAATTAAAGATCAAATCAAAAAACAAAACCATCAGAATATTTTAGAAATTAGACAAGTTATTCAAAGTTACGGCGATGTTGGAAAAATATATCTTGGAGGAATACCAATGATTGCTGATGATATGATGACTTTTATCAAAAGTGATATAATTGTTTTTGGTTTGGGGGTTCTATTATTTATAATTGCTACTTTATGGTATGTTTTTAGAAATCTTCTTTGGATTGTGGTTCCTATAAGCAGTTGTCTATTTTCTGTGATAATAATGATGGGATTACTTGGATTGCTGGGATGGAAGGTTACAGTCATCTCATCAAATTTTATTGCACTGATGTTAATTTTAACAATGGCAATGAATATTCATATGAGCACAAGATTTCTTCAGCTTAAAAAAGATTTTCCATCAAAAAATAATTTTGAAATCATTTCACTAACTACATCAAAAATGTTTTGGCCAATTCTTTATACTGTCCTAACAACAATTTTTGCGTTCTTATCTTTAATTTTTAGTGAAATAAAACCTATTATCGATTTTGGCTGGATGATGACTTTTGGTTTAATTACATCATTTATCATCACATTTACTTCGCTACCCACCCTTTTAAACTTTGCACCAACAAATAATATCTCAGTTAAAAAAGAACAGAAATCTAAAATCACAAATTTACTTAGTTTAATTTCTATAAATAATAAAAACTCTATCTTCTTAGTAACCGGAATAGTTATAATATTCAGTATTATTGGAATAAGTAAGCTTGAAGTTGAAAATAGTTTTATAAATTACTTTGATAAAAATACTGAAATTTATAAGGGTATGAAGCTTATAGATGAGGAATTGGGTGGAACCACTCCTTTAGAAGTTATTATAAAATTTCCTGAGAAAGCAAAGGTTAAAAAATCTAAAGAAGATGATGAATTTGAGGATTGGGGCGATGAAGAAAATACTAATGATGAAAAATACTGGTTTACCAAAGATAAAATTGATCTAATTACATCTGTTCATAATTACTTAGATAGCTTACCTGAAATAGGAAAAGTTCTATCTTTTTCATCTATTATTGAAGTTGCTACTCAATTAAACAACAATAAACCTCTAGGTACTTTAGAAATGGGTGTGCTTTACTCTAAAATTCCTGAGAGCATTAAAACTGAAATTATCGATCCTTATCTTTCGATCAAAGATAATGAGGCTCGAATTAGTTTAAGAATTATAGACTCGCAGGAAGATTTAAGAAGAAATGATTTAATTAACAAAATTAATTTTGATTTAAAAAATAAATATGGTTTAGAAGAAAAAGATTATAAATTAGCAGGTGTATTAATATTATTTAACAATTTATTACAAAGCTTGTTTAAATCTCAAATTTTAACATTAGGATTGGTTATGATTGGAATATTTTCAATGTTCATAATCTTATTTAGAAATATCAAGCTTTCATTAATTGGGGTTGTTCCAAATTTTATTGCAGCCTTTTTTATATTAGGAATAATTGGATTATTAGGAATACCGTTGGATATGATGACCATAACTATTGCAGCAATTACAATAGGAATTGCTGTAGATAATAGCATTCACTATATTTATAGATTTAAAGAAGAGTTTAATAAAATAAAGGATTACAACAAAACATTAAAAACGTGTCATTCAACTGTTGGTGTTGCGATACTAAACACTTCAATTACGATTGTTTTTGGATTTTCAATTTTGGTTTTATCAAAGTTTATCCCAACAATTTATTTTGGTGTGTTTACAGGACTAGCTATGTTATTAGCTATGATATCGGTATTAACACTACTTCCTGCATTAATTTTAATTATTAAACCTTTTGGCAAATCATCTTAATGTTAGAAATCATACAAGATTTTTATAAAGCAATATCAATAATTGATTTAATTTATTTAATTTTAACAATCCTTTCTTTGATAAATTGTTACAAAAAAGGCTTCATTTTAAGCATTCTCTCAATGGCTAAATGGTTGCTTGCATACATAATTACCTTAATTCTATTTCCAAAAATTAAACCCTATGTAAAAGACATAATTGATAATGAGTATGTGCTCGATGTTGGTTTAGGAATAGTAATATTTGTTGTTGTTATATTTTTAGTTTTATTAGTTAATAAAGGAATCAGTAAAGCAGTCAGATATACGGGAATCGGTGGCTTAGATACGACGTTTGGATTCTTTTTTGGTTTTATAAGAGCTTACATTATTTCTGTTTGTATCTTTTCAGGTATTCATATCGTTTATAATTATGATAAATGGCCAATAAATTTTGACAAATCATACGTCTTTCCATATTTAGAAAAAGGTAGTAGTTATCTGATAAAAGAATTTCCTAATGAAAAAACATATCAAGATTCTAAAGAAAAAATTACAGATCTATAAACCAAGACTAAAGGAAGAGTGTGGAGTTTTTGGTATTAGCAATGCAAAAGATGCTTCTGCTCTAACAGCACTTGGTCTTCATGCTCTTCAACACAGGGGTCAAGAAGGTTGTGGAATAGTTACTTTTGATGGAGAAAAATATTATTCTGAAAAAAGATTTGGTTTAGTTGGTGATAATTTCAACAAAGAAAAAGTGCTTAATAATCTTAAGGGAAATTACGCCATTGGCCATAATAGATACAGTACAACCGGAAATAATATATTAAGAAACATACAGCCTTTTTTTGCTGACACCAATGCAGGTGGAATTGGAGTTGCACACAATGGAAATCTTACCAATTCAATAGCTTTAAGAAATAAACTAGTTGAGGATGGAGCTATATTTTACACTACCTCAGACACTGAAACAATTGTTCAATTAATTGCTAAATCAAAAAGACCAAAAACAATTGATAAAGTAATTGATGCAATTTTTCAAATTCAAGGTGGCTATGCATTAGTGATGTTAACGCAAAACTCTTTAATTGGTGTTAGGGATCCTTATGGAATTAGACCACTAGTAATTGGTAAGCTTGGCAATAGTTATGTCTTAGCATCTGAAACTTGTGCATTTGATATTATTGGTGCAAAATTTGTTAGAGAAGTTGAAAATGGTGAGATAGTTTTAATTGAAAATAATGAGCTGAAAAGTATTAAGCCCTTTCCTGCTAAAAAAGTTAGACCTTGCGTATTTGAATATATTTATTTTTCAAGACCAGACAGTCTATTAGGTGGAAAAACAGCATATGAGCATAGAAAAAATATAGGTAGAGAATTTGCAAAAGAAAATGATACTGAAGCTGATATAGTGGTTCCAGTCCCAGATTCTGGAAATGCTGCTGCTATGGGTTTTGCCCAAGAATTAAAAATGAACTTTGAACATGGATTAATTAGAAATCATTATGTTGGAAGAACTTTCATAGAACCAAGCCAAAAAATTAGAAGCTTGGGTGTTAAATTAAAATTAAATGCTAATCAAACAACAATTAAAAATAAAAAAATAATTCTAATAGATGACTCACTTGTTCGGGGAACCACATCATATAAAATAGTTAAAATGCTCTATGATGCTGGTGCGAAAGAAGTTCATGTTAAAATTGCATGTCCTGAAATAAGATATCCAGATTTCTATGGAGTAGATACACCTACAAAAAAAGAATTGTTAGCAGCAAATAAATCTAATGATGAAATTTGCGAATATATTGGAGCTAAATCTTTAAGATTTTTATCAATAGAAGGATTGTATAAAGCTATTGGTTTTGAAAAAAGAAACGAAGCATATCCACAATTAACAGATCATTATTTCACAGGCGAATATCCTGTTAAATTAGTGGATGAATTAGGAGATAATAAAATAACTCAGTTATCTTTACTAAGCACAGGATCGAACAATTAAATTATGAAAACAGTAAATTTTACTGAAATGAAAAATGGAACTAAGGAAGATTATGAGCTTCTTGAAAAATTTGAGAAAAACTTTGAAAGACAAACAGCTGAGAGAGTTTTAAATTATTTATCAAAACAAACTACCACTTTAGAAGGTTACAAAATCACAAGACTAGAACACTCATTACAAGCTGCAACAAGAGCTTTTAAAAATAAAGAAAGTGATGAAATGGTTGTTGCGACTTTACTACATGATATTGGAGATGATCTAGCACCAATGAACCATTCTCAATATGCTGCATCTATATTAAGACCTTATGTTTCGGAAAGAACTTATTGGATTGTTCTACATCATGGTCTTTTTCAAACTTACTACAGTGCTCATCATTTAGGTGGCGATAGAAATGCAAGAGATAAATTTAAGGACCACAAGTATTATCAAGACACGATAGATTTTTGTGAAAAATATGACCAATGCTCTTTTGACCCTGATTACAAAAGTATGACTTTGGATGATTTTAAGCCATTAGTTAAAAAAATATTCGCAAAAGAGCCTTATTATTATCTTTAAATTTAGGTATAAATCACTACTTACAGCGCATGATTGATTCAAAAGAGAAAATTATAAATTATTTTAAATCAGGTATTAAAGAACCCAAAAATTTCAAAATTGGGATCGAGCATGAAAAGTTTTTATTTAATAATTCAGACAATAAAAGGATTGATTATTCAAAAATAAAAGAAATGTTTACAGCATTGCTTGAATTTGGATGGAATCCAATTTTTGAAAAAGAAAATATTATTGCACTTAATAAAGGCGGTAAAAATATAACTCTTGAACCAGGCAATCAAATAGAATTATCGGGAGATAAATTAAATCATATGCATGAAGCTTGTGCAGAGTCACAAGACTACTTGTTTGAATTAAAACAAGTTACAAAAAAATTAGATATTAAAATTGTTAGTGCAGGGTTCGATCCGATATCTAAATTAAGTGAAATCCCAAACAATCCTAAACAACGATATGAGTTGATGACTGAGGATATGCCTCTAGGTGGTGAACTTAGTTTGGACATGATGTATCGAACATGTGGTACGCAATTAAATATAGATTATAGTTCAGAAGAAGATTTTAATAAAAAGTTCAGAGTAGCAAACTCAATAGTACCCATCGCCATTGCTTTATTTGCTAATTCCTCAATTGTTGAGAAAAAAAATAGTAACTATTTATCTTATAGATCTAAAGTATGGCAAAGCACTTCTAGAGGTGGATTGCCTAAATTATTTTTCGAAAACATGAATTTTGAAAAATATGCAGATTTTGTAATTAATTTTCCTATATTATTTATACAAAACAAAGATCAGTATATTTCAGGTAGGAAATATATTTTTAAAGATTTTATGGAAGGAAAAATCCAAGAAATTGAAAATAGACTTCCAACTGAAGCAGACTTAACAACTCACTTAAGCACAATATTTACTGAAAACCGAGTTAAGAAATATATTGAATTGAGATCGATGGATACCTGTGGTTGGGATTGTTTATGTGCAGGACCAGCTTTCAATATAGGTATGCTTTATGGAAATTTAGATGAAGTTTATGAACTAATTTCAACATGGGAGATCGATAAAATAATTAACGCCTATCTAGAGGCGCCGCAAAAGGGATTTAATACTCAATTAATGGGTAAAGATCTTCTTTATTGGTCATCTACACTTTTAGACCTTTCAAGAAAAGGTTTGGAGAATAGAGATGTTTTAAGTAAAAAAGGTAATAACGAGACTGTATTCCTAAAACATCTACAAAAAGTAATTGATAATAAGACAACAAACGCAGATCATATGATTAGTAAATTTTCAAAAAACGAAAATTTAGACGAATTATATGATAAATAAAATTGTTGCTGTTCAAGGAAACCATCCTTCTAAACTAAATCCTTTAACGGATACAAGTGTTTTTTTAGCAAACGAAATTCAAAGCAAAAAATATAAAATTTTCTATTACGATCCAAAAGACTTATCAGTTGTTAATTCAAAAGTTATAGCTAAAGGTTTTTTTATTAAATTTAATTATAGTAATAAAAAATTCTATAAAATCACAAAAAAACAAAATCTAGACTTAAGTAAATGTAAATTTATTCTTATTCGCCAAGATCCGCCTTTTAATCTTGAGTATATTTCAACAACTTACATTTTGGATACAATTAAGACTAAAGTTAAAATAATTAACAACCCTACCTCTGTAAGGAATATTTCTGAAAAATTGTATTCTTCTAAATATCAAAAATACATGCCAGCTACTATTTTTACTCAAAATATGGATGAAATAAAAACATTTTTCAAAAAAAACAAAAAAGTCATTTTAAAACCAATCCATAGTTTCAGTGGAAATGATATTCATTTACTAACCAAGTTTAATTCAAAATTAGTAAATAAATTTATAAAAAAACATGATCATATAATGTGCCAAAAATTTCTTCCTAAAATAAATAAGGGAGACAAAAGAGTTTTTATTATTAATGGGAAAGTATGTGGTGCAATTTCAAGGGTTCCAAAGAAAGGTTCAATTTTAAGTAATATGAGTAAAGGAGCAAAACCAACTAATATTAAATTAACAAATAAAGAAATTAAAATTTCAAAACTAATTGCAAAAGATTTAAAAAAAGAAAATATTTTTTTTGCAGGAATTGATTTTATAGATCAAAAACTCAATGGAGATATTAATGTTACCTCTCCAACTGGACTTAAAACACTTTATGATCTATCAGGAATAAATTTAGCTAAAACTTTTTGGAAAGAGCTTAAAGCGTGAACAATTTAACCAATCAGCAAAAAGGTTCATTAATGGCTTTTATAGGAGTTATGTTTATAACTCCAGATTCTTTGCTAATTAGATTATCAAATATTGATACATGGGGGATGCTTTTTTACAGAGGGGCAATACCATTTTTAGTAGTTTTAGTTGGTCTTCTTTTATTTTATAAAAATAATTTCTTAAAAGCTTTATTTAAAATTGGTTACCCAGGTATTTTTTATGTAATTAGTTTTTCTATTTGTAATATTACTTTTATTATCTCAATCCAAAACACCAACGTAGCAAATACTTTATTAATGGTAGCTCTTGCGCCAATGCTATCAGCAATCTTGGGAGCTATTTTCTTAAAAGAAAAACCAGACAATAAAACTTGGGTCGCTATAATAATCACCTTTATTGCATGTGTTTATATTTTTTACGACTCTTTAAGTCTTGGCAATTTTTATGGAGATATGTTTGGTTTAATCACTTCTTTTGGATTAGCTTGTAATGCTAACATTGCAAGATACGCTAAAACTATTGATTTAGTACCTGCTGCTGTAATTGGAAAATCGTGTGTTGCTATATTTGCCTTTTTCTTTGTTAAAGACTTTGCATTAGTGGGAAATGATCTTTTTTATATACCTTTAATGTGTGTGATGTGTGTAGCTATACCATTTGTTTTGGTCACCATAGCACCAAGATTTATAACTGCAGCTGAAGTTAATCTATTTTTCTTATTGGAGACTATCCTTGGACCGATATGGGTTTGGATGGTTATTAAAGAACAGCCCTCTAACGAGACCATCTATGGAGGTATCGTTATCATTATTACGATAGCAATTCATTCTTTACTGGCCATAAAAAAAACACAAACCAAAACTACGTAGCCAGAAATTATTAAACTTAAAAACTAAATATGCAAAAAGAAGTAAAAAAGTCCTGGGCTCTATTCATTGGGATAGGTGTAATGATGATTGCTCATGGATTACAAATGCAAGTTATGGGAATTAGATCAGTGCTTGAAGACTTTAGTGTTTTTACAACCGGTATTTTCATGTCTGGATATTTTGTTGGTTACTTTGTGGGCTCAAGAACCACACCTAATTTTGTTTCGAAAGTTGGTCATATAAGAGTATTTGCTGCATTCGCTTCACTTGCATCTTTAAGTGCTTTAGTTGCAGTGGTTTATGTAAATCCATTCATGTGGACAATTAGTAGGTTTATAACAGGTATAAGTTTGGTCAGTTGTTATGTGGTCACAGAAAGCTGGTTAAATGATAGAGCTACAAATAAAAATAGAGGACAACTGCTATCTGCTTATATGATGGTAATTTACTTTGGACTAGCAATAGGAATGTTACTCCTTAACGTTAGTAAGCCAGAAGATTATGAGCCTTTTATTTTAGTTTCCATTTTACTTTCTGTTGCACTTGTTCCTATTTTGTTAACAAAAAGACCTGCCCCTAAATTTAAAAAAATAGAAACAATAAGTATTAAAGAATTATATAAAATTTCCCCACTTGGTTCATTAAGTTCATTCTTTACTGGCATTATTCACGCAGCATTTTTTTCTTTAATATCTGTTTACGCAACTCTTGCAAAATTTAGTTTAGTTGAAACATCAATACTTTTGTTTATTGCAACAATCGCAGGAGTGATTGGTCAAGGTCCAATAGGTTATTTTTCAGATACATTTGATAGAAGAAAAGTAATTGTTATTACAACTTTTGGAAGTTCTTTTTTAGCTTTAATTTCAATTTTAACTTCAAACGATCCTATTCAAAATATTTATTATATGGATAAATTTGCTTTTAGAAAAATTATATTTTTTATTGCTGTAGGTCTGTATTCAAGTTTATGCCTTCCTTTGTTTTCACTAAACCTAGCTCATACAAATGACTTTGTTCCTAAATCAAAATTCGTAGCAGCAGGAGGTGGTTTGCAGTTTATCTTTGGTGTGGGTGCAATTAGTGGTCCTATTTTGTGTTCTATATTTATGGAGTGGTTTGGTTTAAATGGTTTGTTTGTTTTTTTAATTTTTGCGCATGCGATAATCGGAGTATTTGGATTATATAGGATGAAAGTTAGAAATACTGTTGAAAACCCAGACTCAAGTTTTACTCCAGTTCCAGCAACAATTACACCAGCTGGATTAGAATTAGATCCGGATACTCCTGCTACATTAGAGGAAAGTTCTAAAACAATTGAATTTGATTCAAAACAATCAATTTAATTTTATTACTAATGCGAGTCCAAAACTGCATGAAGGAATTGTTTAGTTCTCTCATTTTTTGGATCACCAAACAATTTTTCTGGCGGACCTTCTTCAAATATTTTACCTTCATTAAAAAAACAAACTCTATCTGATATTTCACGAGCAAATCCCATTTGGTGAGTTACCATTATCATAGTCAAATTATGTTCTTTATTTAGAGAACGTATAACATTTAAAACTTCTCCAACAACCTCGGGATCAAGTGCAGAAGTTATTTCATCTAAAAGCATAACTTTAGGTCTCATAGCAAGTGCTCTTGCTATAGCTACTCTTTGTTGTTGCCCTCCTGAAAGTCTACTTGGATGTTGATCCTTTTTATCAGTCAGTCCTACTAGCTCGAGTAAATCAAGAGCTCTTTCCTCAGCTTCCTCTTTTTTAAGTCCCAAAACCTCAATTGGAGCTTCTATACAATTTTGCAAAGCAGTCATATGAGGAAATAAATTAAATTGTTGAAAAACCATCCCAATTTTAGAACGTCTTTCCCTAAGATATTTTTCACTTGCCTCAATTAGATTACCATTTTCATTCATATGAGTTAATGGCTCACCATCTAAATTGATTACTCCTCCATTTATTTTTTCTAGAGTCATCAAAACCCTGAGAACTGTAGTTTTACCAGATCCTGATGGTCCTATGATCGAAACCATTTCATTTTTTTTAATATCTAAATTTAATTTATCTAAAACTACTAAATCACCATATTGTTTTGTCACTTGATCAAATTTAACAATTATTTCATCTGATGCATTTTTCATAATTTATTTTTTTATTTTACCTTGTGCTTTATTAACATCATTTTCTAATTTTCTAACCCACATTGCAGCAGGAATAGATAATGTTAAAAATATAATACCTACTAAAGTGTAAGGTTCTAAGTATCTATAATTATATCCCCCTACAGCTGTTGCTGCATGAAATAATTCTGCAACTCCAATGGTAGATAGTAATGGGGTATCTTTAAAAATTCCAACCAAGTAATTCCCCATTCCCGGTATAGCTATTGGAAAAGCCTGTGGTAAGACAATTCTTCTATACGTATAAAGTGTAGAAAAATTAAGAGCTCTACAAGCTTCCCATTGTGTTTTTGAAACTCCTTCTAGCGCCCCTCTGTAAACTTCAGATAAATAAGTTCCAAAATGAAGACCGATTGTAATCATTCCGCATATCCACGCTGATAATGTAATGCCAAATTGTGGTAATACGAAATAAACAAAAAATAATTGAATTAAAAGAGGTGTAGATCTTATGAATTCGACTATTTCTCTATTTATCCAGTTTATAATTCTAAATGGAGTTCTTTGTCCAAGCAAAAAAAATAATCCAACAATTAGAGCAATTGCGTAACCTACACCAGCCGCAAGTATTGTGTTTAAGGTTGCAATTGCCATTTGTGGCAATATTTCTATTGTAAAATCCCATCTCCACCCCATCTCCATAAATTAAATTCTATCCTTTCCAACTTTTCTAGCTGCTAATACTTCTAGCCATCTTAAAAATGGCACTAATGCAAATCTAGCAATAATATAATAAATTAGTAATGCTGTTCCAAAACACTGTGCTGATAACCAGGTAATAGAGTTAATTTGTTTTGCTTCAAAAGTTAAATCCACAACTGTTACTAATGCAACCAATGCTGTAGCTTTTAATAATTCGACAGTTAAATTTGCAGCGGGCGGTAAAATTATTGGAAATATTTGTGGAATAATAATTCTTTTAATTCTTTTTGTGGGAGTAAAATTTAAAGCATGAGCTGCCTCCCATTGCCCCTTAGGTACTGCAAGAATTCCTGCCCTTACAATTTCTGCACCATATGCACCAAAATTTAAACCTAGAGCTACTACTCCAGCTGTAAATGCTTCTAGTGATATTCCAAAAAAAGGTAATACATAATATGCCCAAAATAATTGAACTAATAAAGAAGTTCCTCTAAAAAATTCTATATATACCGTAGCAATCCCTTGTATAGCTAGATTTTTAGAAAGTCTCATCAAACCAAAAATCATAGAAATAATCACATATAAAATCATAGAACAAACAAGAACTTTTATTGTAGTTACTGTTCCCAATAAAAGAGTAACGCCATGCTCGTTCAAAAATTCGAAATATGTCAAAGTATTATCCTTTAGATTTTAAAAACCAGGCAACAATTAAGTTGCCTGGTTTAATTTTTTAATTATGTAAATTATTTAGTTGAGCAAGCCCACTCTGTAGTCATGTCAGGTGGTGGTAGTTGAGCTTTATCATAGCCATACTTACCAGCTCTCTCTAACATTTTTCCAGGATTAGCTAAAACTTTAGCTAAAGCTACGTTGAAAGCTTCTCTGAATTTACTATCACTTTTTCTAAAACCAATACCAACAACATTTACAGTCTCTTTAGGCATTAATTTAGGATCAGTTACTTCAAAAGCTCCACCTGTTTTTTCTTCATGCTCTTTTGCACCAAAGAAAGTTTGTACAGCAGCATCTGCTCTTCCAGCTTTCATCGCTGCTAAAATACCAACTTCACCTTCTACTAGAAGCATTTGACTATCTGGAACACCAGCTTTTTTTGCTGCCTCTACAGTATTAAAACCAGTTCCTGTTACAAGTTTAGCTCCTGTTCTTATTACATCTGCATAATTATTAATTCCTTTAGGATTACCTTTTGGAACTAACATCGCATCACCAAATACTCCGATTGGATCTGAAAAATCAATGTTGGCACATCTACTTTTTAGAATGTACATACCTCCAGTAATCATATCTGATCTATCAGCGTTTATTCCTGGAATAAGACCTGACCATTCGAATACCTTAGTTTCATGCTCAGTAATACCCATTTCTTCTAAAACAGTTAATGCAATCATGTTCACGAAACCTAATGCTTCACCATTATCTCCAGCATATGCCCATGGCACAGCGGTTCCAAAACCTAATCTTAATTTGTGACCATCTGCAAGTCTTTCAGTTAACGTCTTTGCATTAACAGTCGAAATACTAAACAGAAGAACAAACAAAACAGTTAATATTTTATATATTTTTCTCATGATATCCCCCTTGTTATGTTTAGATAAATTTAAACAGATAAGATAACGAGTGTACAGCCAGACTGAAAAAAATTTTCAATCTTAAGTTGTTAAATATTTATTTTATATGGATTTTTTCTGATAAATTTATTTCACCATCATTTTCGGGTGTCAAATAAACACCCATATCATAATGGTCGTAAGTTTGTTTTAAAATTTTAAGTAAATTAAAAGAATTATCATCTGTTTTAGGTTTTAGGTTAATAGCTACGCATCTTGGAATATTTTTTTCTACCTTAAACAAGACATTATTAATTTTTAGAGTTTTACCAATCCAATTTCTTTCTTCCCAAGCCTCCATCCCATCAAAATACAAATTCCCTCTAAATGTTGATATTTCAATTTTTCTATCAATTTTGTTTTCAAAATCTCTAACACTATTTATATTTATAAGAGAAATTGAATTGTTAAATATTGATTTATTAGATATGGAGGTATCATAAAAAGGGTACTCATCATTTCTCATAAGTCTAATATCATTTTTTAAAGAACTCTCTAATTCAATTAATTTTTTTACAAGACCCTCTCTCTCATCAAAGTTATTAATATTAATAGTAATAATTTCTTTATTTTTAAGTGTTAAAGTTAAATTATTTCCCTCATTTGAAAAATTATACTTATTAAACACAGGTGTATTTTTAAGTGTTACAATTTTATTCCATTTTCCTTTCCTTGCTTCGGGATTTTTTTCAAATTCTTTAGATTGATCTAAATCAAGATTTTGAGAAAAAGCAAAAACTCTATCCCCTACTATTCCAATATTTTTATTAATTTTACACTTCTCTAGTTTTTGAAATGAAATAGATTTAACAGGACAGTTATGTATTGAAGTAATAATTGCACTCATATAATCTTTAAAAATAATATGACTTATCTTAATTCAAATCAACTTAAACAGTACAATGAAGAAGGATATGTTGCTCCTATAGATGTTTTGACAAAAGAAGAGGCCTTAGCAGCAAAAAATGAAATAGAATTGATAGAAAAAGAAATGCCAAATGAAATTGACAAATCTGGCAGATATAATGTTCATTTAATCTCTCCTAAACTAGATTCGATTGTCCATAATTCTAAAATTCTTGATGCTGTTGAAAGTATAATTGGAAAAAATATTTTGGTTTGTAGTACTACTTTATTTATAAAAAATCCTAAACAAGAGGAATTTGTAAGCTATCACCAAGATGCTAAATATATTGGGTTGGAACCTCATAATTGGGTTACTGCATGGATAGCAATTACAGACTCCAATAATGAAAATGGTTGCATGAGAATGTGGCCAAAATCCCATATAGAACTAAAAGATCATAACCAAAAATTTAACGAAGGGAATCTATTAACTCGTGGCCAAACAGTAGAAGGAGTTCCAGAAAATGAGATTAAATCTATAGAACTTAAAGCTGGTCAAATGTCTTTACACCATCCAAGAATAGTTCATGGCTCAGGAATAAACAAAAGTAATGATAGAAGAATTGGTTTTGTTGTCCAAAGCTATATAGGTACAAATGTAAAACAAACCTTGGGTAAAAACAGTGTTCAAATTGCTAGAGGAAAAGATGAGCTTCATCATCACGAAGTAATTGGTCGTACTAATTCGTTTATGAGTGAAGCAGGTAAATCCTTGAGATTAAGAGAAAATAATTATTTGCAAGAAATATTTTATAAAGGTTCAGATAAAAAAGGAACTTACTAACCAGATGAAAAGGACTATTAATCTTGGAGTGATAGGTATCGATCATGGTCATATCTTTGACATGTTAGATGAAATGTTAAAAGAAGGATGTAAATGTGAATATTTTTGGACCGAGGGTGATCCATTAACTCTAAAAGAATTTAGTTCAAAATATCCAAATATTAAAAGAAAAGAAAATAAAGAGGAAATATTAAATGATTCATCTATTGATATGATTTTAATATCTTCGATCCCTATAGATAGAGCTGGTCATT
Source organism: uncultured Pelagibacteraceae bacterium (assembly GCA_902532645.1). Classification (GTDB taxonomy): domain Bacteria; phylum Pseudomonadota; class Alphaproteobacteria; order Pelagibacterales; family Pelagibacteraceae; genus Pelagibacter. The sequence goes on from CACAIU010000005.1 coordinate 45,856, forward strand.
CAATAGATGCATTAAAAGCTGGTAAAGATGTTATGGTAGATAAACCAGGTTGTACTACCTTAGATCAATTAAATAATTTAAAAAACACTGTTAAAGAAACTGGAAAGATATGGTCTGTAAATTTTTCTGAAAGATTTCACGTTGCTGCAGTTGCTAAAGCTGAAGAATTAGTAAATGAGGGAAAAATTGGTAAAGTAAAGCAAACGATTGGTACAGGTCCCCATAGACAGGGTAATTATGAAAGACCTGTTTGGTTTTATAATCGTCAAAGTTATGGAGGAATTATTACCGATATTGGTTCCCATCAAATTCATCAATTTTTGGTTTTTACAAAATCAAATCAGGCAAAAATCAACCATGCATTAGTAGAAAATACGACAAAGAGAGATAAGCCTGGTTTTCAGGATTTTGGTGAAGTGAACCTTACTGGTAATGGTGGGCATGGTTATATTCGCCTGGATTGGTTTACTCCAGATGCCCTTCCAACCTGGGGAGATGGAAGATTGTTAATCCTAGGAGACAAAGGTTTTATTGAAATAAGAAAATATACAGACTTAGCAAAATCAGAAAAAGGTAATCATTTATATTTAGTAAATAATGATGAGGTGAAGCATATTGATTGTTCTAATGTTAAACTACCCTACTTTAATAATTTAATTAATGATGTTTTAAACAGAACAGAAACTGCATGTTCTCAAGAACTTACTTATCTTTCAATGGAACTTGCTATTAAAGCTCAAGAACAAGCTGAAAAAGAATGAAAAAATACCAAGTAGCAATAATTGGAACCAATATAGGAGCAAAACATTTTGAAGATTTTCAAAAAGTATCTGAGAGATTTAATGTTCACACATTATGTGGTTTAACTCGGGAAGCTATTGATAAAATATTAAAATCAAATACTGAGACAAAAGTTTCTTTAAATTTTGACGATGTATTAAAAGTTAAAGAAATTGATATCGTTGATATTTGCCTCCCACCCCATTTGCATTTTTCTGCTTGTAAAAAAGCTATGGAAGCTGGAAAGCATGTGATTTGTGAAAAACCATTAGTATCAAGTCTTAAAGAAGTAGATGAATTAGAGAAGATCAGTAAAGCAACGGGTAAGATTATTTTCCCAGTATTTCAATATCGATATGGTTTAGGATTTTCAAAATTAAAAGCATTGATCAAATCTGGTTTAGTAGGAAACCCATTGGTTGCCTCTTTAGAAACTCATTGGAATAGAGATAAAGATTATTATTCAAAACCTTGGAGAGGAACTTGGGAAGGTGAACAAGGTGGAGCTATTTTAAGTCACTCTATTCATATTCATGATTTAGTTAGTATGATCCTAGGTCCTGTTTCTAATGTTTTTGCAAAATTAACAACTAGAGTAAATAATATTGAGGTTGAGGATTGTGCAGCCCTTTCTATTGAAATGGAAAACGGCACATTAGTTACAAGTTCAATTACATTAGGTGCAGCAAATGATACTAGTAGACTTCGATTTTGTTTTGAAGGATTAACAGCTGAGTCTGGTGCATCACCAGATAAACCATATAGTCCAGCTGATGATAAATGGGACTTTTTACCAAGAGCTCCTATAACTCAAGCTCAAATAGATGAAGTGTTATCAACAGTAAAAGAATCAAAATCATGGTATGCAGGTATGTTTGAAGAAGTTGCAAATAAATTAGATGGCTCTCCTAGTGATGAAGTAACTTTATCAGATGCTAGAAAATCTCTAGAATTTATAACCGCTGTATACGATTCTTCTAGACAAAATAAGAATATTAAACTCCCTATCAATAAAGATAATCCTTTATATAATTCTTGGTTACCTTTAAATAATTAACCATGGGAGATTCAAATAAAGCACCAAACGATTTTTTTGATAATTGGAGTAAAATCCAATCAATGTCATATAAAAATGTCATTGAGCTACTTGTGAAGAGAAGTAGTGAAAAAAAAATATTAGCTTTAATTCAATTTGAATTAGATCAATTTTCAGAAAATGTTCAAAAGGATTTAGTTATTTCTGAAACAAGTTCTTTCTACCAAGAAATATCCAATCTTTTCAGAGACTCTAACTGGTGGTCAACCGCTACGGTAACAGATGCTTGTAAATATTATTTAAACTGTGCAAGAAATAATATTTCTTATTTTGAAAATTATGTAGAGGCAGATAGTGATTTGTCTCAAATTGAAAAAAATGAGATATTTGCTTTGTATCAATTATGTACTTTATTTGTTTCTTGGAATGCTATTAAAGAAAAACAGATCAGAGAAATTATAGATATTAGAAAAAGTTTATTTTTTAGATAAAACTTATCAGTATGAACAAAGAAAACGCAAGTAAACTCTGGAAAATTATTCAGGAAGCTGGTGATTATCTGGTGGGACAATTACCTGACCATCCAAACCATCCTAAAGGAAGAAACCCATACGCACATGTTGCTATATGTGTTAAAAGTAAATTCAATGCAAGCTACAAAGATATTCCTGATGAAAAATATAATGATGTTATTAAATACATTGAATTTTTAAAACAAAATCCAAATTAATTATTGTTTTGGAAAGTAATCTTTAAGTTCACCTTCTCGGTAAACATCTGCAGTACAACAATGTAAACCTCCACCAAAAGCGTAGGCATCTCTAAGTTCTACTGGTATAACTTCCATTCCTAATTTATCTAATTGTTCAGCTTGATATTTTTCACTTTTTTCCACACATACAGTTTTAGGATCTAAAACTAAAACATTCATTGATAGCCAAGTTGATGAATAGCATAATGGTGGTGGTTCGTTATGTGCTGGTTGTGCACTGTCTACAATTTCCCAACCATTGTCCTCAAAAAGTCTTCTTTGTTCTTTAGGAAGTCTTCTTTGTGGGTTATTGATAATTAAACCTTCTTTAATTGGGGTAAAAGTTGCATCAATATGAATTGGATAAGGATCACCTGGGAAGTTAACTGCGTGAACTCTGTGATCTTTATAATGCCTTTTTAGCCAATCAATTCCTTTTAAATTTGTTGTAAAACCATGTTGAACAACTAAATCTTTACCAAATCTTAATACGTCTGCTGCATCAAATAGCGGTTCTTCTTCAGTGGTTACAAAATATTTTTTTTCGGTCCACTCTAATCTTTTTTGAACACCAATTTTATCTGATAAATAATCTTTTCTGTAATCTGCATCTGTTAATCTTGGTTTTGGAGCAGACTCGTGTCTCATATTAGGATCTTGATTATAATAATCTTTTAAAAGTGGTCGGTAACATAAATATTCAAACCAACGACAACGATAACTCATTGTAGCTTCTAAGATCTCATTACCCACTGTTAACAAAACATCTCTTGGGGGCATGCAGCCAAACATAGTTTCTGCTTCCCAATCAGGAGTGGAAGTTTTTTGATTAAAATCAATTGGTGTTGGTCGATCAACTTTAATACCTCTTTTTTGAAGCATATTTGAAAAGTTATCTAATAATTCATTTGCTTTATCGACAGTGTCTTTTGTTCTTGGTCCAAACTGACCTCGCATATCACTGTCTTCTGGAACTTTTGCATCTAATGCAGGCTCTGGCGCTGGAATACAAGTGCCATCCGCTCTTCCAACAATTACATGTTTTAACGGATCCCACTCGTTCCAACTATTAACAATAGTTTTATTCTCGCTCATAAAGATTAGTTTTTTATAATATTATGCTCAGGACCAAAAGGAAATTTTGTAATATTCTCTGCTCCATCTTTACCAATCACTAAAATATCGTGTTCTCTATATCCACCTGCACCAGGATTACCCTCTGGGATCATTATCATTGGCTCCATCGACACGACCATATTTTCCTCAAGAACAGTATCAATATCTTCTCTTAATTCTAAACCTGCTTCTCTTCCATAAAAGTGTGAAAGCATACCAAATGAATGACCGTAGCCAAATGTTCGGTACTGAAGATAACCAAGCTCAGCAAATAATTCATTTAGCTCATGACAAATCTCTGAACATTTAACACCTGGTTTAATCAATTCTAATCCACGTTTATGAACTTTAACATTTGCTTCCCAAGCTTTAAGTGAAGCATCATCAGCATGATCTAAAAATAAAGTTCGCTCTAGTGCAGTGTAGTATCCTGAGATCATTGGAAAAGTATTTAAAGATAAAATATCTCCTTTAACTAATTTTCTATTAGTCTTTGGATTGTGAGCTCCATCTGTATTGATACCAGATTGAAACCATACCCAAGTATCCATGTACTCTGCGCCTGGATAGCTTTTAACAATCTCTCTTTCCATTCTATCTCTTGCTGCTATTGCTACTTCGATCTCTGTATTATCTTCTCTTATATTTTTAACTATTTCTTCACCACCAATGTCTGCAATTCTTGCACCATTTGTAATGATCTCAATTTCTTCGTTTGATTTAATCATTCTAAGTTTCATTAGATCTTTTGAAACATCGCTAAAAACAGAGAAAGTAAAAATAGACCCTATTTTTTCTCGCATATCTAAAGTGACATGATCATTTTCTATTCCAATTTTTTTTGGAGGTTCATCTCTCCCAATAATTGAAACAATGGCTCTTAAAAAATTATCCCTTTTCCAATCAGTGTAAATAACGTTATCACAATGAGATCTACGCCATGGCTGGCTTGCATCAATATTAGCTGAAATTGTTGAGATTTTATTTTGAGTGATCACACATCCGTATGGTCTACCAAAAGAGCAATAGATAAAACCAGTGTAGTATGCAACATTATGCATTGATGTTAAGATAACCATATCAAGACCATTTTGATCCATCGCTGATCTAAGTTTACTTACTCGATCATTATACTCTTTATCTGTGAAAGGTAATTTTACTTTCTCACCATTTTTAAGTTCAAAAAAATCTGGTCGTTCCATATTAATTTAATGCTATGTATCTTTTGTTCCATCTCATTATCAAACTGTAATAAAATATAGATACGAAAAGAAAAAAACCGCCGATTATAGTATTTGTGGATGGTACTTCATTAATTCCAAATAATGGCAGCCAAACCCAAAAAATTCCTCCTACAACTTCAGTTAAAGATAATAAAGTCAATTCTGCTGCTGGTATCGCTTTAGATCCTATTGAA